>NZ_JBVHLF010000014.1:82893-140510 GCF_055559155.1 Kitasatospora sp. NPDC024654 | reverse complement strand
CAGCACCCGGCACAGCCGCTTCACCCCGAAGGCGTCACGATGGTCCTCAACGTACTGGAAGCGACTCACCAGTTCGTCTCTCCGGCGAAATACTTCGCCGCCCGGCGCAGGATGTCCCGCTCCAGCTCGAGCTCCCGTATCCGGGCCCTGAGCTGCTTGTTCTCTTCCTCCAACATGCGATCGGACCCTACCGGGGCGCCCAGACCGGCCGCCGTCGAGGGAGTGCCGGCCTCCTCCCGCAACTGCCGTTGGCTAGTCAGGGTGACGGTCTCGATGAAGTCGCACGCAAGAAGCGCTCCGGCCTGGGATCGCAGGAAGTCGGCCCAGGTGGTGGCGCTGCGGTCGGGCGCGGGGTCGATGCCCTCGGCCTTGAGAACCTCCCATACGGTGGAGGCAGCGATCTTGATGCCGAGGGCGGCGAGTTCACCGTGCACGCGCCGGTACCCCCACGACGGGTTCTCCCGAACCAAGCGCGGGATCAGAACGCGGATCGAGCGAACGGTCGGCGGGCGCCCCGGTCGCTTCGGCCGGCAGGCGCGGGCGTGACGCTGCTTCATCAGGTCGCGATGCCAGCGCAGCACGGTGTCCGGTCGGACCAACAGCCGCAGGCGGCGCAGGACTCCGCGCGACAGCGGAGCAAGAAGCGCAGCAGGGAAAGCCCGGTTCGCTGGAGCGAACCTCGCCCGGCCCTCACCGAGCTGCCGCTCAAGGACGGCAAGCTGATGACACAGGGCGAGGATCTCCACATCTTTCTCACGGTCGCTCAACGGCAGCAGCCTCAGGGCGGCGAGCACATTAGTGACAGTCAGGTATGCCAGGCGAAGCAACACGAGTGATCATCCTGCCGCAACCGCCGAGCAAGTCCTTGAGCTGCGCGGATGACATTCTCGGCAGGCGCAGAGTTCGGGCGTCACTTGCAGCTCAGCGGGCGTTGTCCGTGCCAGCGCCCAGCTGCCTCGCACGAGCCCGCTACTGGATTTGGCCTGAACCCGGTCTTGATGGGTCAGCGGGTGAGGGAGACGGCGAAGGGCTTGAAGCCGTGTCGGCGCAGGATGTGGGGAACTACAAGGATCATGGCCTCGGTGGCGCGGGCTGTGGTGATGCCGCCGAGGTCCTCGATCCATGCGGTCCGCCAGCCCAGGTCGCGGAGCAGGCCGGTGACGGTCTTTTTCGCGTTCTGGTCATCGCCCGAGAGGTAGGCGGTCGGTGGGGTGGCCAGGGTTTCGGGAGCGGTCATGACCATGAACAGCATGGTGTTGAGGGTCTTGACCACATGGGTGTCGGGGAGGGTGGCCTGGAGTTGCTCGGCGAGGCTGCTGCCGGGATAGCACAGGTCGCCGGGCAGGCCGTCATCGGCGTCGCGGGTGGCGTTGGAGACATCGACGAGGAGTTTTCCGGAGAGCTCGGTGCGCAGGCCTGCAAGGCGGTCCAGGGAGGTGTGGCCGGGCGTCGCGTTGATCACGATGTCCGCGGTGCGGGCGGTGGTGCGCTGGTCGACGACGGCAATCTGCGGGGCGATGCTGGCGGCAAGGGTTGTGGTCTCTTCCGGGTTCCGGACACCGAGGGTGACACGGTGTCCGGCTGCGGCGAGCTTGCTGGCGAGGTTGGCGCCGACGCGGCCGGTGCCCAGGATGCCGATGCTGGTCATGAGGTGATGCTCCTTGCGGTGTGAGGTGGGTGGAGCGGAGGTGTCCGGTCAGGCGATCGGCGACAGGACCTTGAGGGCGGCGGTTTGGATGCCGGGGGCGGCGGCCAGGAAGTCGCGGCTGCCGGTGTTCCAGGGCTCGCCGGTCAGGTCGGTGACGGTGCCGCCGGCCTCGGAGACCAGCAGGGCGCCGGCGACCAGGCCGGAGCGGACGTCGGAGAACTGCCAGAAGGCGTCCGTTCGTCCGGCGGCGACGTGGATGAGCTGCATCGTGGCGGGAACGGACACGCGCACGACCAGGCCGTTGATGAGCATGGCGGTGACCGAGTCACCGATCCGCCGGAAGGTGCGCTCGTCCTCGCCTGGCCTGGCCTGGCCGGTGCCGACGAGCGCGGCGCCCAGATCGGTCTTGGCGGACACCTTCAGGGGCCGGTCGTTGAGGCGGGCACCGCCTCCGGCGACAGCGGTGTAGGTGTCGCCGGTCAGTGGCAGGTGGACGACGGTGAGCACCGGCTGGTTGTCGCGGACCAGGGTGGCGGTCACGGCCCAGTCCCCCATGCCGTGAACGTGGTTGATGTTGCCCTCGGCGGGGTCGACGACCCACCACTCCCCCGACGGGAGCGCGCCGCCGGCCAGCTCGTCCTCGGCCCACTGCGATCCCCGCTGGGCCCGCAGCAGCGGCTCCCGTAGCCCGTCCAGCACCGCGTCGTCGTTGGCGTGGATCTCAGCGACGACCTCGTCCAGACTCACGCCCCGGGCGTGCGGGGTGTAGCGGTCGCGCAGGTTGAGGCCTGCGGTCTTCACCGCGGCGGTCACCTCGGACAGGAGCGTCGTGTCGCCGGCGAAAGGCATGGCTGTGCTCACGGTGGGCTCCCTGGGTTCGATGTGTGCGGGCGGCTTGTCTCGCGCCTGCACTTCGAAGGTAGGCCTCCCGATCATTAACAACAAGTGCATGCTATTCACTTATAGAGTTACCGGCATGCAACTGGATCTGAACCTGCTCATGGCCCTGGACGCACTGCTGGAAGAGGGCAGCGTCGCCGGCGCCGCGGCACGCCTCCACGTCACCGCACCGGCGATGAGCCGCTCCCTGGGCCGCATCCGCAAGGCCACCGGTGACCAGATCCTGGTCCGCACCGGCCGCAGCATGGTTCCCACCACCCGCGCGCTGGCCATGCGCGCCCAGGTCCACGCCCTCGTACAGCAGGCCCACCACCTTCTGTCCGCGCAGCAAGAACTCGACCTGGCAGCTCTGGACCGGGTGTTCACCGTGCGCTGGCACGACGCCCTGACCGCCGCCTGCGGTACTGCCCTGATCACCGTCGTCCACCGCCAGGCCCCCGGCGTCCGACTGCGCCTGTCGGCCGAACCCGGGACGGACGACGCCGAACTGCGCCGGGGTGAGGTCGACCTCGAATCCAGCTCCAGCGCTCCGACGCTCCCCGACATCCGCCACCGCCTCGTCGGCAGCGACCGGCTGGTCGTCGCCGTCCGCCCAGGCCACCCCCTCACCGAAGGCCCGCTGAGCATCGAGCGCTACGCAGCCGCCGAACACCTCACCGTTTCGCGACGCGGAAGCCTGCGCGACCCGATCGACGACGCCCTGACCACTCGCGGCCTCGAACGACGCGTCGTCGCCGCCGGGCCCACCGCCGCCTTCGCACTGCAACTCGCCCTCGACACCGACCTGGTCGTCACCCTCCCCGACGCGGTCACCCGCGCAGCCCGGGAACACCTCGGCCTCGCCATACTGCCGCCGCCACTCCCGCTGCCCGAGGTCCCCCTGTACCTGCTGTGGCACCAGCGCTACGACGACGACCGCGCCCACAGCTGGCTGCGAGAACTGGCCACCGAAACCGTCCAGGCACTATTTGCACCACCGACCGCCTCTCAACAACCCCTCACCAACCGGACCGGGCAGTGACCCATACGCCGGGGGCAGGCCTGCGGCAGCTGACTCCCGTTCTCGTGAACATCACCTATTCGTGCGAGCGTGCGACTCCCAATCTCACGTCGAAACGACGTCGTAAGTCGGGTACAAAGCCATCACCGCAGTCAGACACGCTCCGGTGCTCGCGCGAGAGCGCCCTAGCAGGTCAAGGAAAGGCATGTCGCCCGGGACTGCGGCTGCCGTCTCCGCCATCTGACGCCCCCGGCTGTACCCGGCACGGGCCGAACCGTCCTGACGCGCGCCGGTCGGCCCTGCCCCGGGCGACAGCACCGTCAGCGCTGGCGACACTGGGATGGGAGTGCATCCGAAGGAGTTTTCGTGGCGAGATTCCGTGACTTTCTGACACGGTTCCGTCCGGTCGGCGCACCGGGCCGGGCCGCCACCGTCAGCGTGCCCGCAGACCGCTCCGCAGAGCTCGCGGCGGAGCTCGACCCGGTGTTGTCGCGTTTGGAGCGGACCGACGCCGAGGCGCAGCGGATCCGCGACGAGGCCGAACGGGAGGCCGGACGGTGCCGCCGGGAGGCCGCCCGCCAAGCGGAGGAGATCGTGGCGCGAGCCCGGATTCGCGCACGTGAGGTGCGGACACGCAGCGCCACACAGGCGAGGGAGAGGGCCGAGACCGAGGCGGCGGAGCTACTGGCGGCGGCGAAGCGCGACGCCGCCGTGGTGCGGCAGCGGTCGCAGCAGCGCATGCCCCTCCTCGTCGACCGTGTGATCGCTGACGTTTACGACGAGCTCGGCCTCTCACACCACTCCGCCGCGCAGGCACCGGGCGGGGACGTCCCGGGAAGGGGGTCACGGTGGGCGCGGGATGGGTCGCCGGAGTGACCCGGGCCAGGGCCATGCTGTCGAAGCAGCTGGGCGACCAAGCCGCCCGGGAAGTGGCGGCCGCGGCGAGCCTCGACGACGCCCTGAGGTACCTGGAGGCGACGGCCTACCGGCACGACCTGGGGCAGGAAGCGGGGCCTGCGGACGCGCAGCGGTCGGTCTCGGCGACCCTGCTGTGGCACCTACGGGTGCTCGCCGGCTGGCAGCCGCGGGAGGGAGCGGGCGCCGTGCGGCTGCTCGCGGCCGGGTTCGAGATCGCCAACGTGGAGGCGCATCTGCGAGCGCTCACGAGTGCCGAGCCCGAACGGAGCCCCCTGTATCGGCTCGGTGGCCTGGCGACGGCCTGGCCGCGGCTGGCCGGCACCGGATCCCCGGCCGACCTGCGGGACGCCCTGGCCGCCTCCGCGTGGGGTGATCCGGGCGGCGACTCGGCCGCGGCGGTGGCCGTCGGCCTGCGGATCTCGGCCGCCGCCCGCGCCGCGGCGGTGTTGCCGCAGGCGCGGGCATGGGCGGCGGGACGACTGGCCCTGCTGGTCGGCCGCGAGGTGTTCGTGCTCGGGCGCCGGCTGACCGAACCGTCCGCCCGGCGCGCCGCCCGAGTCCTCGGCCCCGAGGCGCTGGGGTCCGCCTCCTTCGCCGACTTTCGTGGCTGGCTGCCGTCCGCGGCCCGCTGGGCCGTGGCCGACACCGAGGACGTCGCCGATCTCTGGCGTGCCGAGGCGCGCTGGTGGACCCGGGTCGAGCGGGACGGTGTCGCTCTGCTGCGCGGCTCGCGGCTCGACGCCGCACCGGTCGTCGGCGCCGTGGCGCTGCTCTCGGTGGACGCCTGGCGGGTGCGGGCGGCGCTGGAGCTGGCCGCGCGTGGCGGCGGCCCGCTGGAGGCGTTCGATGAGCTGGTCTGAGGCCGGGTTACCGGTCCGCATGCAGCGGGTGGCGATCGTGGCACCGCGTGCGGCGCTGCGGGAGACGCTGGTGCGGCTCGCGGATTCGGGCTGCGTCGAGATCGACCGCGTCGAGGGCGGCGGACCGGGTACCCGGGGACCCGCCGCCCGTCGACTGCAGCGTCTTCGGGTCGGAGAGGTGAGCGCGTCGCTCTCCGCGACACCGCCCGACCTGGACGAGCTGGAGCGCGCGGGCCAAGCGGACCTCCTGGCCGGCGAGGCACAGCTTGAGGAACGGTCCGCCGGCGCGGTGCGACGCGGCGCGGTGCTGGCACTCGCGGGCTGGTGCCCGGCCGACCGGGTCGGAGCGACGGCCGAACGGCTGGCCGGGCTCGGCAGTGTGCTGGTGCCCGTGCCGGCGCCCCGCGGCGTCGACCCACCGACCCTGCTGCGCGGCGGCGGGCCGGTGCGAAGCTCTTTCACGCCTCTGGTGCGAACCTACGGAACCGTGCCCTACGCCGACATCGACCCCACCTGGCCGGCCGGGATCGCCTACGTGGTGATGTTCGGCATGATGTTCGGCGACGCCGGGCACGGCGCGCTACTGCTCCTCGCGGCGTCGCTGATCCGGCTGGGCCGTCCCCGACGTCTGGCATCGCTGCACGCGCTGTGGCCGTTCGTCGCGGGGGCCGGGATCACGAGCATGCTGTTCGGCGTCGCCTACGGCGAGTTCTTCGGCCCCACCAAGGTCCTTCCAGTGCTGTGGCTGGCTCCTCTGGACCAGCCCGAGCGGCTGCTCGCGGTCGCGGTCGGCTTCGGCGCGGTGCTGCTCGCGGTGGCCTACGGGGTGGGGATCGTCAACCGCTGGCGCGAGGGCGGGCCCGCGCGGGCGCTGTACGCGATCTCCGGCACCGCCGGCGCGGCCCTCTTCGCCGGGCTCGCCGCCCTAGCCGTGGGGGTTCTCCTGCACCGCCCGGTCCTTCTCCTCGGGGGAGCCGTGCTCATGGCGGCCGGTCTCGTGACGGCCTGCATCGGGCTGTACACCGCCTCCGCGGGTGGCGCCTCGGGGTTGGTCCAGACCGGGGTGCAGCTCTTCGACGCGGTGGTGCGGATCTTCTCCAACACCGTCTCCTTCGCACGACTGGCCGCCTTCGGACTGACCCACGCCGCCCTGGGCGACATCGTCTGGCGAGGCACGACGGCGCTGGCCCCCAGGGGACCGGCGGCACTGGTCGCCGCCGTGCTCGTCTTCGTCATCGGCAACGCCCTCGCCTTCGCGCTGGAGGCGCTGGTCGCCGGGGTGCAGGCACTGCGGCTGGAGTTCTACGAGCTGTTCTCCCGGGTCTTCGACGCTCAGGGCCGTCCCTTCCATCCCTGGCACGTGCCCACGCGACACCCAGAGGTGACACCATGATCGTCTGGCTCATCGCCCTCCCCCTGCTCGTGGCGGTCCTTCCCGTCACCCGCGGGCTGGCTCGCCGGCACGGCCGGGCCGCCCTTCGGCTGATCATCGCCGCCGACGTGCTCCTGTTCGGCGGAGCGCTGGCGCTGCTGGTCGTGGCGCTCAGCGGGGGCGCGGCACGGGCGGCCTCCACCACAGCGGCCGCCTCAGCGGCGGGATCCAACTCCGCCGCGCTGATCGGCGCCGCGATCGCGGTCGCCGGGGCCTCGATCGGGGCGTCGATCGCCGTCGCCTACACCGGGGCCGCGGCCCTGGCGGTGATGAGCGAACGACCCGAGCTGTTCGGCCGGGCGATGGTCATCGTCGGTCTGGCCGAAGGCATCGCCATCTACGGGCTGGTCGTCGCGATCATCCTGCTGGGGAAGGCATGACGATGGGCGAGGTCGCAGCCATCGGCGAACGGGTGCGAGTGGCCGGGCTGGCCCTCGCGGGGGTGACCGTGCACGTCGCCGAGGATCCCGATGCCGTGCGTCGGGCCTGGGCGAGCCTGCCGAGCGGAGTCGTCCTGGTGATCGTCACGCCGGCCGCGGCCGGCGCGCTCGGCCCGCCCCTGCGGGAGACCACCCGGCCGCTGAGCGCGGTGATGCCGGCATGACGGCGCCGTCCCCGGACCAGGCGGGTTCCGCCCTGGCCCCGGTACGCACCGAGCTGCTGCGCACGGCACACGCCGACGCCGAGGCGATCGTCGCCCGGGCGGCCCGGGAGGCCTCGGCCGTGCTCGACGCCGCCCGCGCCGAGGCCGAGGAGATCCTGGCGCAGGCCCGCCGGCAAGGCGCGGCCGAGGGCGCCGCCGCCGGTGCGGCCGAGCTGCTCCGGGCTCGCCGCGGCGCCCGGAGGCGCGAGCAGGCCGTCCGTCGGGAAGCGTACGAGGAGCTGCGCAGCCAGACGGTCCAACGCGTGCGCGATCTGCGGCACGCGGCCGACTACCCGGCCGTCCGCGACCGGCTGGAGCTGCGTGCCCGGCGGCTGCTGGGCCCGGACGCCACGGTCGGCGAAGGACCGAGTGGCGGCGTGATCGCCCAGGCGGCCGGCCGTCGGGCCGACTTCAGCCTGGACGTCCTGGCCGAGCGTGCGCTCGACCGGCTGGGCGCGGAGACGGAGTCCCTGTGGACGCCGTGACGGGCCCGGTTCGAGCCGAGAGCCGGATCCTGCGGGTCGCGGGACCCCTGGTCGAGCTGGAGTACGCCGAGGGCATCGCCATGAACGACCTGGTCTCTCTCGGCGAGGCCGGACTGCCCGGCGAGGTGGTGGCGATCGCCGCCGGCGTGGTGACCGCCCAGGCCTACGAGTACACCGGCGGCCTGGCCCCCGGCCACACCGCCCGACCGCAGGGCGGCCCCCTGTCCGCGCGGCTCGGCCCCGGCCTGCTCGGCGGAGTCTTCGACGGCCTGCTCCGCCCGCTGGCCGACGCCGGCGACTGGCTGCTGCCCGGGAGCAGCCGCGGGGCCGACGGACGCACCTGGCCGTTCTCCCCCCTCGTGGCAGCCGGCGACCACGCGACGGAGGGCCAGGTGCTGGGCGAGGTCGGCGAGTCCGGCCCGCTGCGAACGCGCGTCCTCGTGCCACCCGGCTGCGCGGGTCCGGTGCGGGAGATCGCCCCGGCAGGCGAGTACGCGCCCGACACGGTGCTGGCCGTGGTCGGCGGTACCGAGGTGCGCATGACCACCCGCTGGCCGATCCGCCGACCGCGCCCGGTCCGGGAAGGCCTCGACGCCCGCCAAGCGCTGAACACCGGTCAGCGCGCGATCGACCTGCTGTTCCCCGTCGCCCGCGGCAGCACGGTCGCCGTTCCCGGCGGCTTCGGGACCGGCAAGACCATGCTCCTCCAGCAGATCGCCAAGTGGTGCGACGCCGACGTCATCGTCTACGTCGGCTGCGGCGAGCGCGGCAACGAGATGGCGGACGTCATCGCGGAGCTCGCCGCGCTGGAGGACCCGCGTACCGGGGGCCGCCTGGCCGACCGTACGGTGACCATCGCCAACACCTCGAACATGCCGATGATGGCCCGGGAGGCCAGCATCTACACCGGGGCCACGGTGGGCGAGTACTTCCGGGACATGGGACGGGACGTGGTGGTGATCGCCGACTCCACCTCGCGGTGGGCCGAGGCACTGCGCGAGTTCGCCTCCCGCACCGGTGCGCTCCCGGCCGAGGAGGGCTATCCGGCCGGTCTCGCCTCGGCGATCGCGGCCTTCTACGAGCGGGCCGGCGCGGTGACCACCCTCGGCGGTGAGCGGGGCTCGATGACGGTGATCGGCGCGGTCTCCCCGCCCGGCGCGGACATGGCCGAGCCGGTGACCGCGCACACCGAGCGCTTCGTGCGCTGTCTGTGGACACTCGACCGCGAACTCGCCTACGCCCGCCACTACCCGGCGATCGCCTGGGCCGGGTCCTTCTCACGCGACGCCGACGCGCTCGCCGCCGCCCACCTGGCGGCCGATGACCCGGGCTGGCCGGGCAGACGAGCCGAGATCGCCGCGCTGCTGGCGGAGGCCGACCGGCTCGCCGACCTCGTCGACCTGATCGGCATCACCGCGCTCCCCGGCCAGGAGCGCGTCAGCGTGCTCGGCGGCCGGCTGGTCCGCGAAGCGGTCCTCCAGCAGAGTGCCCTGTCCGACCGGGACGCCTACTGCGGCCCGGAGAAGACCTCGGCGCTCGCGGAGGCCGTACTCGCCGTGGTCGCGTGCTGCCGGGAGCTGGCCGAGGCCGGCGTACCCGCGAGCAGTATCGAGGAGGCGGACTTCGGGCCCCTGCTGCGTGCCCGCGAGGAGGTCGGCCCGCACGATGCCGAGGGGGTGGCCCTGCGCCGGGACACCCTGCTCGCCACACTGCGGGAGCTGACGTGACCGCCTGGGGCGAGGTCGAGTACACCGCCGTCCGCGAACTGCGCGGGCCGCTCGCCGTCGTCGAGGCGGTGAGTGGGATCGGCTGGGACGAGTTCGTGCGGATCACCCTGGAATCCGGTGAACAGCGGCACGGCCTGGTCCTGGAGGTGGACCGCGGCCTCGCCGTGGTGCAGGTCCTGGAGGACACCGCGGGGATGGACCCGGCGCGCCTGCGCATGGCCTTCGCAGGAGAGCCGCTGCGTATCCCGGTCGGCCCCGGCTGGCTGGGCCGGATCTGCAACGGTCGCGGGGAGCCGGCCGACGGTGGGCCTCCGGTCTTCGGGTCCGCCACCGCGACCGTCGGTGGCAACCCGATCAACCCGGTGCGACGGGATCCGCCCGCCGAACCGGTCCTCACCGGCGTCAGCGCCGTTGACGGTCTGACCACCCTGGTGCGCGGGCAGAAACTACCGGTGTTCTCGGTGGCCGGTCTGCCGCATCTGGAACTGGCCGTTCAGATCGCCGCCCAGTCCACCAGCACGGGGGAGCCGTTCTGCGTGGTCTTCGCCGGCATGGGGCTCACCCATCCCGACGCCTCCTTCGTCCGCGACGCCCTGGAGGAGCGTGCCGCCGCCCGTGAGCTGGTGTTGCTGCTCAACACGGCCGACGAGCCGGTCATCGAGCGGATCCTCACCCCGCGACTGGCCCTCACCATCGCCGAGCACCTGGCCTTCGACGGCGGCCGGCACGTCCTCGTGGTGATGACCGACATGACCAGCTACGCCGAGGCACTGCGCGAGGTCTCCGCGGCGCGCGGCGAGATCCCGGCCCGCCGCGCCTATCCGGGCTACCTGTACAGCGACCTGGCCTCGCTGTACGAGCGCTGCGGTCGGATCCGCGGCCGGCCGGGCTCGGTCACCGTCCTGCCGGTGCTCACCATGCCGGCCGGCGACATCACCCACCCGGTCCCGGATCTGACCGGCTACATCACCGAAGGTCAGATCGTGCTGTCCCGCCAGATCCACGCCCAGGGCGTCTACCCGCCCGTGGACGCGCTCTCCTCGCTCTCCCGCCTGATGCGCAAGGGCGCCGGCCCCGGACGCACCCGCGACGACCATCTCGACGTCGCGGCCCAGCTGCTGGCCGCGCTCGCCCGCGCCCGGCAGGTCCGCGAGCTCACCGACCTGGTGGGGCGAGAGGCCCTGGGCCCGACCGACCACCGGTACCTGGAGCTCGACGATGCCTTCCCGCGCCGCTTCGTCGACCAGCGGCCCGACGAGACCCGCACCCTCGACCAGACCCTGGACCGTGCCTGGGAGGTCCTGCTCACCCTGCCCCGCAGCCAACTCGCCATGCTGCCGACCGCCCTCCTCGACGCGCACGGAGCACAGCCGTGACCGCCTTCGGCCCTCCGCCGGGTCGCGCCGGCCGCCTCCGGCTACGGCGCAACCTGGATGTCGCCGTCCGCGGCGCCGACCTCCTGGAGCGCAAGCTGCGCATCCTGCGTGCGCAGGAACAGCGCCTGGCGCGGGCGGAGGAGAGCGCCACCCGCGCCTGGCACGAGCGCCTGCTGGAGGCCGAGACCTGGCTGCTGCGCGGTCTTCTGCTGAGCGGCGAGGGGGCCCTGGAGGCTGCGGCGGGCGCAGCCGACCCGGCCGAGGCCACCGCCCGCTGGGCCACCTCCATGGGGGTCCGGTACCCGACGGAGCTGTCCTGCACCGTTCCGCCGTACTCCCCCACCGCGGTCGCCCCGGCCAACACCGCGCTCGTGCACGCCGCAGCCGCCTACCGGGAGGCGGTACAGGCTGCCGCCGACCAGGCCGCGGCCTCGGCCGCGGTCCGCATCATCGGCGCAGAGGTGCGCGGCACCCGTCAGCGGGTCCGCGCGCTGCGCCGCCACTGGATCCCCCGCCTGCGCGAAGCCCTGGCCCGCACCGAACTCGCCTTGGAGCAGGGCGAGCACGAGGACGCGGTCCGGCGGCGCTGGGCCTCGCGGGAGATGTGGGAGGAGCGGCACGCGCGTACTCGGTGACCGCCCGGCCTGGCGGTCAGGGGCTGTCGGGAGGTCGGACCAGGGGCGCTGTCCGGCGTGGGCGCTGGTAAGCAGGCGGTGGCCGATCGGGATCCGGGGCAGAACCGCCAAGCCGAGCAGGGCGGCGGCCGGGCAGGCCGCCGCGCCCAGGAGGAGGCCTGCGCGCGGCCCGAGGTGCTGCGCGGACACGCCGACGATGGGGCCGCCGATCGGCGTGCTGCCCAGGAAGAGTCACCGTCCACAGAGCCATGACCCGGCCACGGAACGCCGGAGCGCTGGTGAGCCGGAGTGTCGTGTTCCCGATGGAGAGGAACGTGGTGGCGCCGATGCCGACTGCCGCCAGCGCGGCCAACAGAGCAAGCAGCGACCCGACCAGGGAAGCGGCCAACAGGACGGCCCCGAAGACGGCGGACGCGGCGGTGAACGGCAGCAGCCCGGAGCCGCTCCACCCCGCGACCGCCAGTCCGCCGCCGACGGCACCGATTCCCATCGCCGAGGTCAGAAGACCGTAAGTCCGCGCGTCTCCGTGCACCGTCCACGTTCGGCCCGAACAGTGTCGGGCCAGGGTTCTCCGAGAGCGCCCCGTCGCGTCTGGTGCTCCGTGGCAGGTCGAGCAACCGGGGCGCAGGATGGAACCGGGAGCACGGCCGGGGCGGCAACCCGGGTCGGCTCGGCTCGCGCCGGGTGTGACCGGGGCGAGGACGAGTGGACGGAGGAGGAGATGTCTCACTCGGTCGGCACGAACCTCGGCGCCACTCGATCCAGCGCCGGTGATCGCCGGATCGGCGCGTTGGTCGGCCGACTGGCCGCTCTGGTCCGGATCGCGGGCGTGGCACTGGGTGAGGCCACGGCCGCCGTGCTCGGTCCCGAGGCGGACGTGGCCGACCGGGCAACTGCGGCCGAGCGGGCGCTCCATGAGTTGCGGGAGGAGATCGAGGACGACGCGGCAGACCTGGCGGCGGACCGGCTCCGCACGCCCGGCCCGCACGCGATTGTGGTCGGCGTCCATGTCGGGTCCTCGCTGGAATGCCTGGCAGGGCTGTGTCGCCAGGTGATCGAGCTGGCCGGAGCGCGGCAGTCCCGGCGACCCTGGCAACCGCACGTGCGTTCGACCCTCCAGGGGATGGCCAAGTCGGCGCGGTCGGCGGTGAACCGGGCTGCCGAGGTGTTGGAGTCCGCGGACACCGAGATCTTCGCGGACCTTCTCACCGACCTGCACGAGATCGCGCAGCGCCAGCGACTGCTGTACCGGCAGCTGCTCTCCGGGGACGACTTGGTCGAGGCCGCGGACGCCGCCGACGCGACCCGGCTGGGCTGTTACTTCGAGCGGTGCGCCGGCCACGCAGTCGCCATCGGCCGCCACGCCGCCCTCTTCTCGCCCCCGACGCGGGAGAGCTGAACGCGTTGATCGCCGTGGTCTACGGCAGGCCGGCCGGCTGGATGGCGTCGAGGATCAGAGCCCAGGTGGCCGGATCGGCGACGCTGCCGCGATGGGTCACCAGCAATGCGGCCAGCAGGGGGTCGGCCGGGTCGATCTCCAGGGGCCCGTGCATGGTCAGGCGTTCGAGCAGAGCGGTGACGTTGTGTGCGTAGGCGGTCGAGGCGCTCGTCGGGATCTGTGCGGGAAGGTTGGCCGGGCCGACCACGGTGACGCCGGCGCCGAGCCGGGTCGTGGCACCGGGTTCCGCCTCGACGTTGCCACTCGGCGGATCGGACGTGGCGTCGACGACCACGGAGCCGGCGTGCATGGTACGGATCGCCTCCGCGGTGAGGAGGAGCGGGGTAGGACGGTCCGGTGCTTCGAGGGCGGCGATGGCGATGTCGAAGCGGGGCAGCACGGGTGCGAGGCGGCCGGGCAGCGCGAGCCGGTAGTCGTCGAGGACCCCGCCGAACTCCGCCTCCTCCGCAGCCGGCCACCGACCGGGAAGGTCGAGGAAGGGGATGCCGAGGGCGCTGGCCTCGGCCCGGGTGGCACGGCGCAGGTCGTAGGCGTGGAGTTCCGCGCCCAGCCGGCGGAGGGTGTCGATCGCTTGGAGCCCGACCGGTCCACCACCTATCACCAGAGCCCTGACGGGCCTGGCGGCCGCGGTGGCCGAACCCGGTGCTGCCGGGCAGCGGCTCGTATGGGCGGCCGCGAGCAGGGCGGCCCGGTAACCTGCGATCCTGCCTTGGGAGGCGATGGCGTCCATCGGATGCACCACGCCCGGTATCCGTGGCACCAGGTCCAGTCCGATCGTGGTGACGCCCTGGTCGGCCCAGTACCGGACGAGGAAGGGGATCCGGGTCGGCCGGAGCAGCGCCACCAGGACCTGTCCACGGCGAAAGTGTCTGGCGAGGTCGACGTTCGGCACCTGAACCGCGACCAGAACGTCCGCCCGGCTCACCAGCTCGCCGCGCGAGATGATCTCGGCGCCCGCACTGGCGTAGTAGCTGTCGGGGAACCAGGCGGCGGCGCCGGCGCCGCTCTCCACCAGCACGTCAAGGCCGAGGCCGCGCACCGCGCCGACGAGTTCGGGAACCAGCGCGACCCGGCGCTCGCCCGGCGCCGTCTCCCGGCACACGCCCACCGTGGCGGCTGCCATGCCTTCCCACCTCCGTTCGGAGGAAGCCCGTCGCTTCCAGTATGTCGCGGACGGAGCTGATGATCGTCCGACCGGATACTCGACCGGGCACGCTGCGGGAAGGCCGTCGCGCCGCACGGCGGAGGGAGCCGGGCGTGGAGAACACGGGCTGGCAGTTCTGGGTCGACCGCGGCGGCACGTTCACCGACGTGGTCGCCCTGAGCCCTGAGGGGCGGTTGCTGACGCACAAGCTGCTCTCGCACAACCCTGCCGGCGCCCAGGCGTCGGGGCAGGCGGGCCGCACCGACGATCCGGCGGTGGCGGGTATCCGCGCCCTGCTGGGCCTGGCCGCCGACCAGCCGCTCGATACGGCACGGATCGACGCCGTACGGATGGGCACGACGGTGGCGACCAACGCCCTGCTGGAACGCCGGGGCGAACGCACCGCCCTGGTGATCACCCGTGGCTTCGCCGACGCGCTGCGGATCGGCTACCAGAACCGGCCGCACATCTTCGACCGGCGGATCGTGCTCCCGGAACCGCTGTACGAGCGGGTGATCGAGCTCGACGAGCGGATCGCGGCCGACGGCACGGTGCTGCGCGAGCCGGACCTCGACCGGCTCGCCACCGAGCTGCGACTGGCCTACCGGGACGGCATCCGGGCGGTGGCGGTGGTGTGCCTGCACAGCCATCTGCACCCGGCGCACGAGCGGGCCGCCGGACGGGTCGCGGAGGGCATCGGGTTCCCCCAGGTGTCGCTCTCCAGCGAGGCCAGTCCACTGATGAAGCTGGTGCCGCGCGGCGACACCGCTGTCGTGGACGCCTATCTCTCCCCGGTCCTCGGCCGCTACATCGGGCAGGTGGCCGCGGAGCTTCGGGGCGTGCGGCTGATGTTCATGCAGTCCAACGGCGGGCTCGCGGAGGCCGGACACTTCCGGGGCAAGGACGCGATCCTCTCCGGCCCGGCCGGTGGGATCGTCGGTATGGCCCGGATGTCGCAGCGCGCCGGCTTCCAGCAGGTGATCGGTTTCGACATGGGCGGCACCTCCACCGACGTGTCGCACCACACCGGCCGGTACGAGCGCGTGCTCAGCGCCGAGGTGGCCGGGGTGCGGCTGCGGGCACCGATGCTGGCCATCCACACCGTCGCCGCCGGCGGGGGTTCCGTCCTGCACTTCGACGGCAGCCGACTGCGGGTGGGCCCCGACTCGGCCGGCGCCGATCCGGGACCGGCCTGCTACCGGGCCGGCGGACCGCTGACCGTCACCGACGCGAACGCGATGCTCGGACGGATCCAGCCGGCCCGGTTCCCCCAGGTCTTCGGCCCCACCGGGGACCAGCCGCTGGACGTCGAGCTGGTACGGCGCCGGTTCGCCGACCTGGCCGACGAGATCCACCGGAGCACCGGCGACCGACGCTCACCGGAGGAGGTCGCCGAAGGCTTCCTGCGCATCGCGGTGGCGAACGTCGCGAACGCGGTCAAACGGATCTCGGTACAACAAGGGCACGACGTCACGGCGTACACCCTCACCACCTTCGGCGGCGCGGGCGGCCAGCACGCCTGCGCGGTGGCCGATGCGCTGGGCATCCGCACCGTCCTCGTCCCGCCCATGGCCGGGGTGCTGTCCGCCCTGGGCATCGGGCTCGCCGACACCACCGTCATGCGGGAACAGTCGGTGGAGAGCCCGCTCGAAGCGGCCGTGCTGCCCCGGATCCATGCGATCGCCGCCGAGCTGGAGGAGGCCGCCCGCACCGAGCTGCTCGCCGAGGGCACACCCGCCGACCGGATCCGGGTCACCCGGCTCGCCCATCTCCGCTACGACGGCACCGACACCACCGTGTCCGTGGACCTGTCCGGGCCCTCCGCCATGATCGCCGACTTCGAGGCCCGGCACCGCGCCACCTACTCGTTCCTGATGGACCGTCCGATCATCGTGGAGGCACTCTCGGTCGAGGCCACCGGACTCACCGACCAGCCCGAGCTGGCCACCGGCGGCCCCTCCCTCCCGGCCCGGGCCGCCACCACGGTGCGACTGCACACGGCTGGCGCCTGGCGCGAGGCCCCGCTGCTGGAGCGCGAGCGCATGCCGCCCGGCGCGACCGTGACCGGGCCGGCGATCATCACCGAGGACAGCGCGACCACCGTGCTGGACACCGGCTGGGAGGCGGTCATGACCGAGCCCGGCCACCTGCTGATGCAACGGGTGACCGCACCCCACGAGCCCGACGTCGGCACCGAGGCGGACCCGGTGCTCCTGGAGATCTTCAACAACCTCTTCATGGCCATCGCCCAGCAGATGGGCGCCCGGCTGGAGTCCACCGCGCAGTCGGTGAACATCAAGGAACGGCTCGACTTCTCCTGCGCGCTCTTCGACCCCGACGGCAACCTCATCGCCAACGCCCCCCACATCCCCGTCCACCTCGGTTCCATGGGAACCACCGTCAAAGAGGTGATCCGCCGACGGGCCGGGGCGATCCGCCCGGGCGACGCCTACGCGATCAACGACCCGTACCACGGCGGCACCCACCTGCCCGACATCACCGTGGTCACCCCGGTGTTCGACACCGCCGGGGAACGCATCCTCTTCTACGTCGCCTCCCGCGGCCACCACGCCGAGATCGGCGGCCTGACACCCGGCTCCATGCCGGCGACCAGCCGTCGGATCGAGGAGGAGGGCGTCCTCTTCGACACCTGGCTACTGGTCGAGAACGGCCGCCTGCGCGAGGCGGAGACGCTGCGGCTCCTCACCGGGGCGCGGTACCCCTCCCGGGACCCGATGACCAACCTCGCCGACCTCAGGGCCCAGGTCGCCGCCAACCAGAAGGGCATCGACGAGGTCGGCAGGATGATCGACCACTTCGGCCTGGACGTGGTCCAGGCCTACATGCGGCACGTGCAGGACAACGCCGAGGAGGCGGTCCGCCGGGTCATCGACGCCCTCGACGACGGCTCCTACCGCTACGAGACCGACTCCGGCGCCCGGATCTGCGTGCGGATCACCGTGGACCGCGAGCGACGCGCCGCCACGGTGGACTTCACCGGCACCTCGGCCCAGCTCGACAGCAACCTCAACGCGCCGTCCGCGGTGGTGACCGCGGCGGTGCTCTACGTGTTCCGCACCCTCGTCGCCGACGACATCCCGCTGAACGACGGCTGCCTGCGGCCGCTGCGGATCATCGTCCCGCCCGGCTCGATGCTCGCGCCGGCCCCTCCGGCAGCCGTCGCGGCCGGCAACGTCGAGACCTCGCAGGCGATCACCGGTGCCCTCTACGCCGCACTCGGCGTGCAGGCCGAAGGCTCGGGAACGATGAACAACATCAGCTTCGGCAACGAGCACCACCAGTACTACGAGACCATCGCCTCCGGCTCGGGCGCGGGTGACGGATTCGACGGCGCCAGCGTCGTGCAGACCCACATGACGAACTCCCGCCTCACCGATCCCGAGGTGCTCGAATGGCGCCTGCCCGTCCTGGTCGAGGAGTTCGCGATCCGACGCGGCAGCGGCGGGGCAGGACGGTGGCGGGGCGGCGACGGCGCACTGCGCCGTCTCACCTTCCGTGAGCCGATGACCGTCAGCGTCCTGTCCGGGCACCGGCGCGTACCGCCCTACGGCATGGCCGGCGGGTCACCCGGTGCCCTGGGGACCAACCACGTCCGGCGCGCCGACGGCATCGCGGTGCGGCTCGGCAGCTGCGACACCGCCGAACTCGCCGCCGGGGACAGCCTGGTCATCGAGACCCCGGGCGGCGGAGGCTACGGCACCCGCTGAACAGCGGTCCTCTGGGTTGCCCTCCGACGCTCAGCTGACGGTCGGTTCGGGTGTCGGGCGGACGACGGCGACGGGGCAGAAAGCGCAGTCGAGGAGTTTCTGGCCGGTCGAGCCGAGCGCCAGACCGTGGAAGCCGCCCTTGCCACGGGAGCCGACCATGACGAGGTCGGCACGCTCCGAGGCGCGTATCAGCGCCGGCGCGGGCGCCTCACGGGCCAGCCGTTCCTCAATCTTCAGGCCGGGATACCGCGACCGGAGCCCGTGCACCCGGCGGGCCAGTTCCTCTCGGTGCCGGTCGCGGGTCTCCTCCACGTCCGCAGGCATCGCCGGGCCCGTGGGCATACCCCAGGCACGGACCACCTGCAGCTCCGCCTCACGGGCACCAGCCTCACGGAACGCGTACCCCAGGGCACTGTAGGAGTTCGGGAGCCCGGGATCCGGTTCATGATTCCGCTGGTGGACCGCATGTGGGTCACTCTCCGTACCGTGACGCCCCGCTACCAGCCTGCCGCGGAGGTGGCCCCGGGCAGTGACCCGATACTCCCTCTCGGCAAGGCCGAACGGCCCACTGGCCGGGGCGGGTCGGCCATCGGACGGGTCCGCGCCGGCGAGCAATGCTGAAAGCAACCGGCCCCGCGCGAAAATGAGGTGCAGCCATGGTTGTCTCCGACACCCGTCCCCCGGTGATCGCGGGCGTGACCCGCTCGCCGGGCAGCCGCAAGGCGGTGCTCTGGGCGGCGGACGAAGCCGCCTGGCGTCATCTCCCGCTTCACCTGGTCCACGCCCAGGACTGGCCCACCGGCACCGGACCGCACCTCGCCCCCGACCACCCCTCCCACCGGTGGAGCCTCACCTTCCGAGCCGCCGGGGAAGCCGTCCTCGACACCGCCCGCTTGCTCGCGACCGAACGGCACCCGAACCTGGAGATCACCACGGCTCTCGTCGAGGGCCGGGCCGCACGTGCCCTGCGGCAGGCTGCCGACCACGCGAAGCTGCTCGTCGTCGGCGGCCGACGGCCGACCCACCTGGAGGACGCGCTGCGTTTCGGCAGTATCGGCACCTCGCTGGCCGGACACCCAGCCTGCCCGGTCGCCGTCGTGCTCACCGCCGAGCCGGAGCCCGATGCTTCGACCGCGGGGCCAGTCGTCGTCGGCGTCGACGGCTCCGCCTGCTCCGCTGCCGCCGTCGCCTTCGCCTTCCAGGACGCCGCACTGCGCCACGCCGAACTCGTGGCGGTCGAGGTCCGCAGGCACCGAGAGGACCACGCCCCCGAACCCACCGAGGAATCCCGCCTCGTCCTCTCCGAGGAACTGGCCGGCTGGTGCGAACGCTTCCCCGACGTTCCGGTCCGCCTGGAGGTCCGTACCGGCCACCCGGCGGCCGAACTCGTCCGGGCCGCGACCCACGCGCAGTGCCTGACCGTGGGGTCCCGCGGGCTCGGGGGCTTCCGCGGCCTCCTGCTCGGCTCGACCAGCCGCACGCTGACCCACCTGGCCACCTGTCCCGTGGTCGTCGTTCCCGGAGCGCCCGCGAGCGAGCGGTGACCGCGGCCCGCTTCGACCCCGGAAGGATGATGTCCATCATGGAGCGCTTGGGGAAGAAGAAGCCGCGTCCTCGCTGGTCGCTCACGCCGTGGTTGGTGACCTGCCGGTCGACTGCGACGCAGCGCAGGGCGGCGTGGTTGCCGCGTCCGGCGGCAACATACCGGTCGCCCGCCTCGTACGCGATGTTGAGCCCCAGGGGCCCCGCTCGCCCGGCCTGTGCTCGGGACATAGCACCGGACCGTGGTGGGGAGCAGCATGGATGTGAAACGCCACCGAGCCGGAGGGGCGTTCTGGTGACGGAAGGATGATCGGTCATGGCCGAGCCGGCTATCGCTCTCGATCAGCTGTACCTGCTGGCCGCTGCCGCGGGCGCGGCGCCATCGGTACACAACAGCCAGCCCTGGCGCTTGCGACCCACCCCGGACGCGCGGGGGGTGCTGGTCTTCGGCGACCCCCAGCGGGCCATCGCCATCACCGACCCGCTGGGCCGAGCCCTACACGTGTCCGTCGGCGCGGCCGTGTTCAACCTGCGGGTCGCCGCCGGCCGGCTCGGACGAGCCGCAGCCGTACGGCTCCTCCCCGACCCGGCCGACCCACATCTGCTCGCCGAGATCGACCTCAGCGAGCCCGCCGCACGGCACCCCTTCGGGCACCACCTCTACCCCGCGATCCAGCAGCGCCACTCCAGCCGCCAACCGTTCACCAACCGCGACATACCCGAGGCCGTCCTCGGCGAACTGATCGAAGCCGCCCACCACGAGGACGTGCTGCTCTCGCTGCTCGAGGAGGACGGGATTCTGCGCGTCCTCGCAGTGACCGCCGAGGCCGAGCAGCGCACTGCCACCGATCTCGCCCGCCAGGCGGAGACCCGCAGCTGGCTGCGCCTGGAAGCCCCCGCCTCCGACGGCATCCCGGCCACCGCCCTGGGCCCGCAGGACCGCGACGCCCGGATCCCGATGCGCGACTTCACGGCCGGCCGCCCCGATGCCCCCACACTCGTCCCCCGGCACTTCGAGGCGCTGCCCCAGCTCTGCCTGCTGAGCACCCGCACCGACCACCCCCAGGACTGGCTGCGCACCGGACAGGCACTGGAGCACGTCTGGCTGCTCGCCACCGTCCACGGCCTCCGGGCCTCGGTGCTCCACCAAGCCGTCGAATGGCCCGAGACCCGCTGGCGCCTACGCGACCCCGAAGGACCGCCCGATCATGTCCAACTGGTACTGCGCCTCGGCTACGGCCCACCCGGACCAACCACCCCCCGCCGACCGGTCGAAGAGATCATCGACCTGACCGACTACCAGTCCCCCACGGGGTTCGGCGAGTCATCGACCTGACGACACGGCCCGAACTGCGGCTACGTCTTCCGCCGCCCCGATGGCAAGCCCCCACGCCCCGAACCTGTGGCCCCACGAGCACCGGCCCGACCCGCTCCCCCGGTCCCCCGCCGGCCGCCC
Organism: Kitasatospora sp. NPDC024654; assembly: GCF_055559155.1. Taxonomy (NCBI): domain Bacteria; kingdom Bacillati; phylum Actinomycetota; class Actinomycetes; order Kitasatosporales; family Streptomycetaceae; genus Kitasatospora; species Kitasatospora sp. NPDC024654. The sequence continues at coordinate 119,557 of NZ_JBVHLF010000014.1, read as the reverse complement.
GGCTGTGTCGACGATCCGGTGATCCCTCCGGCCACGCGGTCCGCTACGGCCGCCACAGCGCACCTCTTACGGTCCGATCGGCCCTGGCGAGGATGGCCCGGCTCTGTTGTGCTGGGAACCAGAACGGGAAGACCTACCGCCCGACCTACCGAACATCCCGCAGGGAGGCCGCGATGAAAGCCGCCGTCGGAGACCGAGTCACCGTGGAGGGCACCCGCCCGGGCACAGCGCGCCGCGACGGACGCGTGATCGCGCTGCACCACGCGGACGGTGACCCGCCGTGGGACGTCCTGTGGTCGGACACCGGGCACACCACCACGTTCTTCCCCGGTCCGGACACCCACCTGCACCATTTCACCCGCCAAGCCCCGGGAAAGCGCCCTCCCAACCCATCCGACCGACCGAACGCCTCCTCGAAGACCGGGCGGAACGAACAGACCGTGTCCACGGAGCCCACCGGCGAAGGCCCGGGCCACGGCAGACCGAGCAACCCCGGCGACGTCGGCCGCCGCGTCGCGCTGCGCCGCGAACAGCTGGGGCTCAGCCGGGCGCAGACCGCGGCCCGGGCCGGCACGGCAGTGTCGTACCTGGAGTACCTGGAGACCTCGCCCGCCGACGTCGGCAGGGGCACGCTGGTCAGGCTGGCCGCCGCGCTGGACACGACGGCCGACCAGCTGCTGGGCGGCGGACTCGACCTGCCGCCCGGCCGCGAGCGCGCCGCCGCACACCCGGTGCTGGACCAGCTGACACGGGCCGAGTGCTGGGCCAGGCTGTCCACCGACGGGGTCGGCCGGGTGGCTCTCAGCACGGCGGCGGGCCCCGTCATCCTCCCGGTCAACTACTGGGTCCTGGACGGCACACTGATCTTCCGCACAGCCGACGACGGCCCTCTGGCCGCCGCTGTCGGCAACCGCGTCGCCCTCGAGGTCGACCGGATCGACGAGGCGCTGCGCACCGGCTGGAGCGTGCTGGCCGTCGGCACCGCGAACCGGATAGATGACCGGCCGGCCCTGGCCCACCTGAAGGAGCGGGACACCCCGTCCCCTTGGGCGGGCGGCGAGCGGGACCTGTGGATCCGGATCAAGCCGACCGAACTCAGCGGCCGGGTGATCCGTACCGCCGCCGGAGACGCGCGGTGACCTCCGCCGACGACCCGGCGGGCAGGACACCCGGTCTGCGCGGCACGGACTCTCCTGCCAGGGTGCTCTCCACGTCCGTCACCTCCAGTCGATCGTCAGCCGCCCGCCCTGATCGGTCACCGCGGTCCCGAACTCGGCACACGCGGCGGTGAACCGCTCGCGGATCCACTCGCTGTCCTCGCCACGTGCCAGACGGGTGTGGCAGCAGGCGGGCAGCGTCTGGGTGGCCAGACCGATGCCGAGGGCCGAGATCCGCGTCCGCGACATCGCCACGCCACTCGCGCGATGCGCGGTCGCCGCGCCTGGGGACGATCTCGTCGACGTCCTGGACCTCGCGACCGCGCGACCGCCGATCCTCGTACTGGACAGCGGCCAACTGGTCGGCATCGTCACCGTCGACGACATCTCCCGCATCGCCCGCGCACGGCTTCCCGTCACCGATCGCAGCGCATGAGGAGCATCCGCGCCAAGGTCGCGCTGAGCGGTCGACTCCCTGCCGCTTGGGGCCGCCGGACATCCGGGCGGGGCCGTCCGGCCCATCGCGTCGGGGTGCAAGCCGAACTAGCCTCGGTCACATACAGTCGTCGGGCCCGTCGCTCACGGCAGCCAGCGGGCGGCCTGCTCCCGGGTGACCCGCGCCGCGTCGACGTACCAGAGCCGCTTGGCGCCGTCCCAGCGGGCGCGGAGCTGCTGCTTGGCCTCCTCCTTGTCGGCGAACGGGACGTCCAGGTAGAGCCGGCCGCCGACCACGGCTCCCGGTCGCACGGCGTCACCCGACGGCGTCGCCGGGGCTTTGGCCCGGCCCGGTCGCACGGCGTCACCCGAGGGCGCCACCGGAGCGCTGGCCCTGCCCGCCCGCCCGCCGTCGCTCCGCGGGTTCCAGGCCGCCTTCTCCTTCCGCGCCCGCTCCATCACCTTGCTCACCCGCCGGCACGAGTCCGGATCCGTGAACCGCATCATCAGGTCCGTCGGCCCGCTGTTCGCCAGCAGGTTGAGCGAGCCGTGCCAGAGCACCGCACCGTCCAGGATGAGCACCTTCTCGTGCATCCGCTCGCGGAAGTCCACCTCGCAGCCCACCGACCGCAGTTGCTCGATCTGGTTCCGGTGCCGGTCCACCCCCGCGTCGTCGCGCTGCTCCTCCGGCGCCCGGGTGTGAACCACCACCCGCACGCCCGTCGCCACCCGCTCGCCGAACAGCACGGACCACCGCTGCACGGGCTGCGGGTCGAGGAACGGGCAGTACACCTCGATGCTGCCGGTCGCCCGGGTGACGTCCCACTCCACCGCCTTGTCGACCTCGTCGGCCGGGAAGAAGGCCGGCCGCGCCAGCTCCTCCTCCGACAGGGCGGAGAGCTGGGCCGCCTCCCGGACCGGCACCAGCTGGTCGGCCGACATCACCTGGGCGTGGCGCTCCAGATGGTCGAGCATGACGCGGGCCTCGCTGTGCGGGGCGAGGTGGCTGCGCAGGTGCTCGACGTCGGCGACCACGATCAGGTGGTCCTGGGCGCGGCTGAGCGCGACGTTGAGCAGCCGGCAGGTGTCGGAGGAGAGTCCCGTGCCGGTGTAGAAGAAGCCGGGGTCCTTTCCCGCCCCGACGGCCGTGTCGAAGACCACGATCGGACGCTGACTGCCCTGGAAGCGGTGGATCGTGTCGACCAGGCCCTCGTACTCCTCCCCGAAGCGGTACTTCAGACTTCCCTTCAGCGCCTGCACCTGCGCCCGGTACGGCGCGATGACGGCCAGCCGATCCGTCGCCCGCTGCCCCGCGGGTATCGAGGCGGCGTCCCACTTGCGCCCCGGCAGCACCCCCTCGTACTGGAGCCCGCGGACGAGTTCGTGCACCACGGCCTCGTTCACCGTGTTCGACTTGTGGTCGGGCCCAGCGATCCGCTGCCGCGAGGTGTCGACCAGGATGACCGGCGCCTCGACCAGCGGGTTGACGGGGACGCGGCTCCGATCGTCGCGGCCGGTGGCGAGCGGGGAGTCGGGGTAGGCGACCGCGTTGACGACCCGGCAGATCGGCTCGCGCATCCGGTACTGGGTGTCCAGCGCCACCAGCCGCGGATCCTCACGGACCGAGCCGGAGGCCGCCACCAAGCCCGCCGCGTGGAAGGCGTCACGGGCGGCCCACAGGCGCGAGTGGGCGCGCTCCTCCTCGGTGGCCTTGCGGTCACCGGCGCCCTTGGTGACGGCCGGCAGCTGGCGGAAGTCCCCGGCGACGATCACCCGCTTCTCCGCCAGCCCGGCGGCGAGCCAGGCCGAGGGCAGGTTGACCATGCCCGCCTCGTCGATGACGACGACGTCCACGCGGTCGAGCAGCTTGCGCGACTGCACGGCCTTGGCAACCGTCGTCCCCAGCACGCGGCAGCGGGAGCGCACGGTGTCCTGGATCTTCCGGCGCTGCTTGTCGAGTTCCTCGGCCCGCTTCTGCAGCGCCTCTGCCTCACGGACCAGGTCCGCACGCGGCGGGACGCCGGCGAGCCCGGCTCGGGTCGCGGCCAGCGGGCCGCTGAGGTCGCCGATCTCGCCGGCGGCCCGGTTCCGGCGCTGTCCGGCCTGGACGGCGCTGTGCCGCGCGCTCTCGGCCGTCGCCGCAGCCTGGATCAACTTCCCGCGCAGTGTTTCGAGTTGGGCTTCCTTGCGCTTGGCGAACAGGCCGCCCGGGGTGCCGATCTCACTGATCGCCAGGCGCAGCTGGGCTGCCTCGGCCTCCGCGCGCAACGCCTCCTGTTCGTCCGCGGTGGCCGTCTCGGCGGCTTCGGCCTGCTCGGTGCGGGCGGCGGCGATCCGGTTCTCCAGGGCCTGCACCTGGTCGTGCAGCGCGATCGCGGCCCGCATGCGATCGCGCGAGAGCGAGACCCCGGTGAGCGCCTCGTCCAGCTGCACGGCGATCCGCGTCGCGATTCGCGAGGTGTCGACGTACTCGCCGTACCGCTCGCGCAGCGACGGCACCTCGATCTCCCCGGCACGCTGCACCAGACCTTCGGCGAAGCCCGGCTCGGCGGTGAGCAGGTCGCAGACCCGCTCCAGTGCCTGGTCGACCGCGACCTTGGTCGGTGCCAGGAACAGGACGTTGAGCCCCTGCCGGTAACTGCCTTCGATGATGTGCCCGACGACATCCGTCTTCCCGGTGCCGGGCGGGCCCCAGAGGAAGAGCACCTGGCTGGCCAGCGCGCGCTCCACGGCCAGCCGCTGGCGAGCGTTGAGCTTCAGCCCGCGCCAGCCGGCCACCCACCGCCCGGGGTCATGGTCCCGTGCGACGACCGGGTTCCCCTGCCCGACCAGCCAGCCCGCGCTCTCGACCCGCACCGGGCTGTCCTGCCCGCCCGCCGCCTCGAGGCGTTCGGCGACGGCCGCCATGCCGGCGGAGTCGTCGGCGCGGACCTGGACCTGACCCGGCTCCTGCCCCAGGCTCTCCGCGACCACCAGCCGCACCGTGCCGTCGGGCAGCCGGGAGGCCTGCCCGACCGTCCAGACACCACGCGACCGCAACGGGCGGACCAGCACCGAGGAACCGTCGTCCAGCGACGGGAGCCACTTCCTGCAGACGAAGAGGTACTCGCTGCGTCCTGGGGCGGCGGAGACCGGCCGGCCACCGGAGAGCAGGACCGTCTCCGCCTCCTTGCCGTCGGCGCGCCGCTCCGCCAGGATCTCCGCCCGTGCCGCCGCCAACAGGTCCGCCACCGGATACGGCTGCTCGGTCTGTGTCATGCGACTGCTCCCCCGTTTCCCCACGATCCGTCGCCACCACTCTACGGAGCGCACCGACGATGACGAGTGCCTTTCGGTGAGCTTCCGCCGCGGTCCGCGGGCGTCCGATGCCCCAAGTACTGCGGCATTCCGGTCCCAAGTGGTCGGTCGCGCACCATACGGCTGGTTCCGTCTCGGAAGATCACATCCCGAAGGAGCCGCCGTGAGGCCGACCCTGGCCGCCGCGCAGCTGCGCGGCAGTCTGACGCAGTACCTCACGACGACCTACGCGCTGGCCGAGGAGGACACCCGCGTCGCGCTGGAGCGGTTCCTCGGGCATCCCGAGACGGGCATCTTCCGCGGGCCCTACCTGCGGATCCGGACCCCGTTCCACACGGCCGAGGACGGCTGGCAGCGGCACCTGGAGTGGCACCCCGGCTTCCCGCCCTACCGTCACCAGGCCACCGCCTGGGAACGCCTGAGCACCTTGCACGGGCCCGCGTGCCCGACCCTGGTGACGACGGGGACCGGCTCCGGCAAGACCGAGTCGTTCCTGGTCCCGATCCTCGACCACTGCCGGCGGGAGAAGGCGCGCGGCCGGCGCGGGGTCAAGGCCATGCTGCTGTACCCCATGAACGCTCTGGCCACCGACCAGGCCGGGCGGATCGGGGAGTACCTGGCGCAGCCGGGGCTGGCCCAGGTCACCGCCGGTCTCTACATCGGCGACCGCCCGGACACCGACTTCCGGCGGGTGATGACGCGACGTGAGGAGATGCGGGTCTCCCCGCCGGATGTGCTGATCAACCAACTACAAGATGCTCGACCTGCTGCTGCAGCGCGGTGAGGACCGGCCGCTGTGGCAGGGCGCCGAGATCTCCCACGTGGTTCTCGACGAGTTCCACACCTACGACGGCGCGCAGGGCACCGATGTCGCGATGCTGCTGCGGCGGTTGGCGACCGCGGTCGGCGCCTCCCGCGCCGGGCAACCGCTGGGCTCCATCTGCCCGGTGGCCACCTCGGCGACCCTGGGTGAGGGGCGGCCCGGGAGCCCGGCCGGTGGCATCCTCGAGGTGGCGGAGCAGGTGTTCGGCATGCCTTTCACCTCCGAAACACTGGTCGGTGAGGAACGGATGACCGCGGAGGAGTTCACCGGCAGCGTGAACTACGAGCTGCCCGATCCCCCGAGCCCGCACGAGGTGATCGAGGCCTCGGGCGGTCCCGGGGTCGAGGCGAACCCGGACCTGCTGGACCTGGACTCTGCGCCTGCCGGATATCTCGTCCACCCAGGTCAAGCAGCATGTCGGTACTCGCGGATCACTCCACCGAGCCGGTCGTGTCGGCGTATGTCCATACGGGCGATTCGCCCGGGATCGGTCATCGGTTCGGGGACCGCGCGCAGGGGCGCCGCCTGGTTCAAGGCCTGATGGGGCCGGTGCGCATTGTGATGGTGCTCGAACTCTCGCAAGGCGACGCGTAGGTGGCGCTCGTTCCAGATCAAGGTCCGATCCAGCAGCTCATGGCGGCAAGTCTGCACCCAGCGCTCCATGACGGAGTTCATCCGCGGCATGCGGATGCCGGAGAGCACGATCCGGATGCCGGCGTCACCCAGAATCTGGTCGAAGAGCATCGGGAACTTCGCGTCCCGGTCGCGAATCAGGTAGTTGACGCTGGCTCCGGCGTCCTCGATGTCCATGACGAGGTTTCGGGCGGCTTGGCCGACCCAGTGGGCGGTGGGATGCGCTGTGGTGCCCAGGATGCGGACGATGGGGGCACCTCCCGGCCGAAGGCTGGGGGAGGGTGGCGTGCTCCATCACCGCGAGGATGTACTGCGGTTGGCCGGTCAGGGTGACGGTCTCGATGAAGTCGCAGGCCAAGAGGGCGTCGGCCTGGGAGCGTAGGAAGTCGGCCCAAGTGGTGGCGCTGCGGTCGGGTGCGGGGTCGATCCCTTCGACTTTGAGTATCTCCCAGACGGTGGAGGCGGCTACCTTGATGCCGAGCGTGGCGAGCTCGCCGTGCACGCGCCGGTACCCCCACGCCGGATTCTCCCGAACCAGACGCAGGATCGGAACCCGGATCGAGCGGACGGTGGGCGGACGACCTGGTCGCTTCGGTCGACAGGCGCGGGCGTGACGCTGCTTCATCAGGTCGCGGTGCCAGCGCAGCACGGTGTCCGGTTGGACCAGAAGCCGCAGTCGCCGCAGCACCTCGCGCGGCAGCGGGGCGAGGAGCGCAGCGAGGAAGACGCGGTCCTCCGGAGCGAACCTCGCCTTGTCCCCACCGAGCTGCCGCTCAAGGACAGTGAGCTGGTGGCGCAGGGTGAGGATCTCCACAGCCTTGTCCCGGTCGCTCATCGGCAGCAGCCGCAGGACGGCGAACGCGTTGGTGACAGTCAGGTATGCCAGTCGAAGCAACACGTGATCATCCTGCCGCAACCGCCGACCAAGTCCTTGAGCCGCATGGATGGCATTCTCGGCAGGCGCAACCTCGGCGAGCCCCCGCACTGACCCGTCCGCAGCAGCCCGTGCAGACCAACGCAGGCCGAGGGCCCTGACGGGCCGGCAGGTGTGATCGGCGCCGGGGGCACCGAAGCGGCCTACGGGCTCTGGTCCCCGTGCAGGTCCGACAACAGGTCGTCGAGCAGGAGTTCCTCCTCGACGCGAATGCCGTGGTGCTCGATGGCCTCGCGCAGTGGCGGGTCCCAGGGGGTCGGTGACGGGCTGCCCGTGGTCAGCGGTGTGCCGAGTCCGGTGCGGACGGCGGCGAGGTAGGCGGCGTGGTCATAGCGCCAGGGGACCGCGCCGGGCAGGCTCAGCACGTCGGCGGCGATGCGGACGCCGCCCCAGTCGAAGTCCCCGTGGTAGGCGAGACGGCTGCCGTGGGCGGTGAGTCGGCCGAGCAGGGTGCGGGCAGCCAGCGAGACGTTCCCTTCCACGCAGACCAGCGGCGGGCAGACGGCGCCGAGCGCGGAGGCCGCGGCGGAGACGACCGCGGGGTTCTCGCAGACCCGCACGAGCGGGCCGGTCTCCCCGAGGTCTCGACAGCTGCGTACGAGTTGGCGCAGGGTCAGGACGCACGGTTCGCCGGCCTCCCGTGCAGCCGCGAGCATTCGCCCGGTGCCGGGCCGGTCCGCACCGGGCAGGCCGAGGGTGAGCACGCGTGAGGATAGGTCGTCGACGGCCACACCGACCGCGGCCCACAGCCTGCGGCGGCCCTCGGCCCCGGTGGTCGATCCGTCCGGCAAGCCGGCGAGCGCCTTGACGGCGGAGCGGACGAGTGCGGTCAAGGGGCGTCCCTCGTCGAGCGCGTGGGCGTCGGACAGGCAGCGGGCGGCGACGACGGGCACGGTCAGCGCGGTGGCGGGATCGGCAGGCAGTTCGGCAAGGACGCGGGCGGCGTGATCGGCCAGCTGTCGGGCGACGCCCGGGTCGGAACCGGACAGCCGCTTGAGCAGCCCGGAGGTCTCCAGTTGCGCTCGCCAGTCGGTCAGGACGGGCCGGTCGCAGGCGGGGTCCAGTGGAGCGTGGGCCGCTCGCCAGGCCTCGGCCGATACCTGTACCTCGGCCCGCCGGTCGGTGACCGGCCCGGTGAGCAGGACGACGGCGGCCGCCAGCCCGTCGGGGCAGGCCAGCGATTCGCGCAGCACCCTGTCGACCTCGGCGAGCGGTACCGAGAGGGAGCGGCCGGCCCGTAGCCGGCGCCCGAGCAGGAGCTCGATCGCGCGGCGTTGCTGGGCCGAGGCGGTGGCCAGTATCGCCGTACCGGTCGGCGAGCGCCCGGTGGCCAGCCGTTCGCGGACCCGCTCGACCACCCAGGCCGTATCGGGGCCGCCGAGCAGCCTGCGCAGGCGGGGCAGGTCCGCCATCGGTTCCGCCGTCCCGGAGCCCATCTGTCAGTCGTCTCCGAGCAGGGTGGGCTGTTCGTCGGCCGGCTGCTTCGCCGCTGCGTGTGGCACGTACGGCACCGGTCGTTGTTCGCGTGAACGGTTTCGGCCGTCCCAGCGCCAGGGGGTGACGAGGACCGCGTCGATGCCCTCGCGGCGGGTCAGCTGGGCGATACCGATCCCGGGGACGGTCGGGTAGCAGGCCCACTCGCGTTCGCTGGTCATCACCACGTCGAGGTCGAAGGAGGCGAGCAGGCCCAGGCACTTGGCCCGGGAGTCGTCGTCCACCCCGGCGAAGGCTTCGTCGAGGGCGATCAGGCGGGGTGCGTGCGGGCTGCCGGAGGAGTAGTGCGACGAGGCGGCGGCGAACAGCGGCACGGAGGCGGCCAGCACCCGCTCGCCGCCGGAGGCCGGCCCGGTCGCGGGCTTCCAGTGGCCGTCCTGGCGGCGCTGGATGGTGAACATGTGCCAGGTCCGGTAGTCGAGGGCGCGGGTGAGCTGGTCCGCCCAGGAGTCGCCAGGGTGTTCCTCGCGGTCCTTCGCGATCCTGGCCTGGAGGAACTCCCCCACCAGGGCGCGGTCGGCCGGCCGCCAAGCGTCGGAGGACTGGCGCAGCAGGCGGGTGCGAACGGCTTCGAGTCCCTGCGGGGCGTCCTTGGCGGGCTGCCAGAGCAGGCGCAGCGTCATGCCGGTGGAGGTGGGGCGGTCGGCGAGGTCCTGGTTCATCGCCTGGACCTGTTCCTCGGCCCCGGCGATGAGCTCCTGGAGGACTCCTGCCACCTCACCCACCAGGTGGTTCTCCAGGAGTTCGCGTTCCTTGGCGGAGAGCAGGCGACCGCGCTGCTCGACCTCCTCGCTCAGCGAGGTGGCGAGTTCCGGGACGTCGTGGGTGCGGCCTTGGAAGAGGACGTCGACGACCATGACGCCCTCGCGCAGGGTCATGCCGACCGAGTGGCCGTGACGGGCGAGCGCGTCGGTGAGGAGCTTGTGCTCGGCGGTGATCCGCTGCTGCACCAGCTCCCAGCGGCGGTCGGCCTCGTCCACGGTTTCGAGTTCCTGGTGGATGGCCCTGGCCAGCGCGACGGCGGGGGTCGGGGCCCACGGCTCGTCCGAGGGCGGCAGGACGAGCTCGGGCAGGGCGGTGACGAGCAGGCCGGTGGTGGCGAAGGCGCGCAATGCGGCAACCGCGCGGTCCCGCTCAACGGTGGCCTCGGTGATCCGGGTACGGATCTCGGACCGGCGGCCTTCGGCCCGGGCCCGGGCGGTCAGGGCCGCGTCGCGCGCGGCGCGGGTGGTCTTCTCGGCGGCGTCGCGTCGCTCCATGGCGGCGTCTGTCTCGGCGAGACGACGGAAGAGCTCGTCAACGCTCGCACCGACGGTCTCGCCGAGCACGCGGTGGCGTTCGGCCGCCGCCTGCGCCGTGCGGCGCGCCTGTTCAGCGGCGTCGGCGGCGTCGGCCAGGGCCTGCGCGGAGGTCTCCGCCTCGGTGGCGGCCTCGGCGGCGTCGGCGGCGGAGCGGGCACGCGCCGTGGCGGCGGGTAGCAGGGCGGCCAAGGCGGCGCGGTAACCGGCCAGCGCCTCGCGGACGGCGTCGAGGGCTTCCCGGGTCGCGGTCAGGCCGGTGTCCGAGGCGTACTCCTCGGCCCGGACCGCAGCCTCGGCCGCCTCCTCGTGACTGGCCACAGCCAGCCGCTGTGCATCCTCCTGGCGCTCCGCCAGGCGTCGAACCGCCTCGGCCTCGTGGCCCTGGCGGGTGTGGGCCTCGCGTAGTGGCTGGTCGGTGGGCAGGGAGCGCAGCTCGGCCGCGAGCACGGCGGCGCGATTGCGTACCGCGGCCCGCTGCTCGTCCAGGGTCGCGAGGGTGTCGGCGAGCTGGGCCCGGCGGTCTGCGAGTTCGGCGATCCGGGCACGGCGCGCGGCCTCGCGGGAGCCCTCGCCGATGAAGTGGGCGGCGTGCTTGCTCCAGGACCCCGCCAGCGCACCGAGCCGGTAACGGCCGTCCACGGCGACCCAGCTCGGGTGCGGCGCGTCGGCCCCCAGCGCAATCGAGGCGAGCACGGCCGCGACCGTCTCGTCTCCGAGGGCAGCGGCCGTCGGATCGGCCCTGTCGACGGCCGGGCACAGCACGGCGGCGAGCGAGGCGCCAGACGCCGGGCTGTCGGGCAGCAGCACGGCGTCGTGGGTGTCGGCGGCGAGCAGGGCGCCGTCGGGGGTGAGCCAGGCATCGAGCAGGCCGGCGGCTTCCAGGGCAGCCTCGATTCCGGCACGGTCGGCGGCGGGAACGTGGTCGGCGAAGTCAACAGCCCGCCACAGTGGCGCACCTGGCCGGCCGGTGCGGCCGTGCCGGTCGCGGGTGTGCGGAGCGGACGGAGCGTCGTGTCCGCCGGACTCCAGGCGGCTGATCTCCTCGTCCGCGGCATGCCGCTCGCGTCTGGCGGCGTCGCGCTCGGCGTCGAGTTCGGTCTCCTGACGGGTGAGTCGGGCGGCGTGCTGACGGTGGGCGTGTGCGGCAGCCTCGGCCACCGGGTTCGGGCCCGCCAGGGTCTCGGTCCAGACCTCCAGGGCGGCCAGCGCCTGGTCCGGGTCCGTGAGGCGCAGTTCGACGGCGTTCGCGCTCCAGGCTCGGAGGTCGGCCACGAGGTCGGCCCCCCGGCCGGCGACGGCCTCGGCGGCGAGCGCGGCACGCTCCCGCCCGGCCTCCAGGTCCGAGGTGCGGCGGCCCGCTTCTGTCTGCGCCTCCCGAGCCTGGTCGTTGGCCCGTTCGACGGCGGTGAGCAGTTCGGTCAGGCCGGTGACGGCGTGGCGGCGGTGCTCCACCGCCCGTTCCCCCGTGCGCCGGGTGTCCTGATAGGGGGCGTGATCGCGGGCCAGGGCCTCGGCCACCGGGACGTGGTCGAGGCCGGCGTCCTCAGCGCAGCAGCGGGCGGCGCTGTCGGCCTGGTCGAGGGCGGCCTGGTCCGCCGCTGTCTGGGCCAAGGCGGCTGCGCTGCGCCGGTTCCAGTCGGCGGCGGTGCGCTGCGCGGCCTCCCGCGCGGCCACCCGGTCGAGTGCGGCCCTGTCCAGGGTCTCGGCGGTGCGGGCGGCCTGCTCCAGCTCTCGTGCCGCGTCCATTTCGGGGCTGCGGTTCAGCGCGTCACGTGCGGCCGTGAGCCGGGCCCGGTCGTCCTCCAGTGATGCCAGGCCCATCTCGGCCTGAGCCAACTCCTCCTCGGCGGTGGCGTGTTCCGTTTCCGCCTCACCCAGGTCGCGGCCCAAGTGCTCGTAGCGGCTGTGCGCCGCTCGCAGGACGCCGGCCTGGCGCTTGGCGGCGACCTGCGCGTACCGGCGGTAGTGGGTGAGGAAGCTCGCGGCGGCTCCGGACGCCTCGGAGAGCGCCACCAGTGCCTGTCGCTCCTCGTCCAGGCCGCGGAACGCCTCGGCGACCTCGCCGACCAGTGCGGGGTCCAGCGGGGGCAGGGACTCGGTCAGTGCCTTCGACAGCAGTCTCTCGTCGGGCCGCTTCGAGAGCTGCGGCTGGCGCAACTGGATCAGTAGGGTGACCAGTGCCTCGTACCGCTCCTGACCGAGGCCGAACAGTTGTTCGTCTACTGCGCGGCGGTACTCCGTGGCCGTGTCGTGCACCAGGCCGTGCCCCTGCAGGGCGTCCCGCAAGCGCTCACGGGTGTAGGGGACGCGGGTCGGGGAGAGCAGCGGCAGGTCCGGGCCGATGCGCAGGGTGGTGGTGAAGAACCAGTGCTTGGCGATGCCGCGGCCCTTGACGGCCTTGAGTCCGCAGCCGACGGTCCGGTACTGCGCGGTGCCGTCCTCGCCGATTCGGCCGAACTCCAGCCAGGTGTAGCCGGTGCGTTCGTCGTTGGGGTGCTTGCCGCCGAGGAGCAGGTTCCACTCCATCCGCTTGGCCCGGTCGCCGTCCGGCTCGACCCGGTTCGGCGCGAGTTCGCCGTCGAGCAGGAACGGCAGGGTGAGGGCGAGCACCTTGGACTTGCCGGTGCCGTTGTTGCCGCGCAGCAGCAGGCGGCCGTCGTGGAAGCGGAACTCCTCGGCGTCGTAGTAGAAGATGTCGACGAGCCCGGCGCGCAGCGGCTGCCAGCGGGTCTTGGTCGGCTGCGGCAGGGTCATGGGCGGTGGCGGGCCTTTCGGATGGTGGGTGCGGCGAGCGCGTAGCGGACCAGGGCGGGCTTGGCGCGTACGGTTTCGCCGTCGACGGTGGCGAGGTCCAGCGCGGTGAGGCGGTCCAGGGCCTGGTCCAACAGGTCGGCCGCGGCCGCCGGTTCGGCGGCGGACTTGCGCCAGTAGGCGGAGTGGCGGACGGCGAGTTCGCGGACCAGCTTGACCAGTTCCGCCAGTGTGCGCGGGCCGTCGGCGGTGGCGAGGTGGGCGGCGACCAGCAGCGTGACATGGCCCTCGGTCCCTTGTTCGGGCATCCGCACGTCGGTCAGTTCGTCCTCGGGGTCCACCATGGCGAGCCCCTCCGCCCGCGCCTCCGCCACCAGCCCGGTGAGTTCGCCGATCCGCCGGGTGATCGCGTGCCGCTGGGAGACCAGGTAGGCGCGCTCGTCCTCGGGCAGCTCGGCGTAGTAGACGACGGGGTCGTCGAGCAGCCTCCTGGTCAACCTGTGGCGCAGCGAGCGCAGCCGCAACTCGTCGGTATCCGGGGTGACTTCCTCGGTCAGTGCGAGCAGGCGCTGGTCCGAGTCAACGGCCGTGACGGTGGACGGCCCGCGCGTGGTGGCGAGCAGCCCGGCCAGGACCCTTCGGCGCACGTCGTACAGCACGTCGTTGGCGGCAGTGGACAGGTAGGCCTCCTCGTCGCCCGCCACCCGGTGCAGCACACCCCATTCCAGCAACAGCCTTACCACCGCAACCAGGTCGGAGCGCTCCTCACGGCGCTCCAGCCGGAACTCGACCCCGGCCGCCGCCAGCGCCGGATCGCCGGCCGCCGTGAGCACGCCTTCGGCGAGCCGGCCGAGCGTGATCTGCGCATCCGCGCGCTCCAACACGGCCAGCGCCAGGCAGAGCAGCACGTACCGCCGCCGACTGAACGGCACCCTGGTCCGAGGCGCACGAGCGGGCCGGGTCGCATCGTCCAGCCGCGCGGGCGACTTGAACAGCCGAGCGGTCTCCGCGTCGACCACCAGCCGCCAGCCAGTCTCCTGCGTGAACCAGGCCGCGAGCTCGGCCGCGTGCTTGCGCACCAGCCGGAAGTCCTCGTCCGCGATGGTCAGCAACGGCGCCGACAGCAGAGCACGGGCGGCCCGACGGCGCTCCGCCTGTACGTCGACCAGCGGCGCGGCGTTCACCGCCGCCCCCCGACCGGCGCCAGGTCGATGATCTCGACCACGTGCTCGGGACCGGACAGGACCCCGTCGACGGTCGGGATCTCCACCATCTTCTGCGAATCCACCAGCTTCAGCCGGATCTCCATCGTGCCGTCTCCGGTCATCGCCGAGGACTCGCTCTCACCTGGTATCCGAGCCGCCAGTGCGTCGCCCAGGACGGCGAGGAAGAGCCTGAACTCCTGGGTGTCCAGCCCGTTCGGACCCGCGAGGGCGGAGAGCAGGACCGGCCCGTCGGTGGCCAGGGCGGCCCTGGCCGCAGCCGTCTGCTCCGTCTCCCGTTCGACCTGCTCTGCCAGCGCCCGGCGGGCCGCAGACCGGTCGCCGACCCGGTTGGGCGCACCACGGCGCTCATAGGAGCCGGTCTCACGCAGCCGCGGACTGATTTCCAACGGCGGCGCCTCACACCATGGAGTGGCCGCGGGGAGGTCGGCCTCCTGCCAGGCCGCCTCGGTCACCGCGTCCACGCTCAGATGGCGGGCCGGGGTCAGCGCGAACGCAACCCGCCACAGCCGGTGCGCCGCGGCATCGTCCGGTGCCTGGGCGAAGAACCGGGCCAGGGCCCGGAAGTCGGCCGACCGGTCGGTACGGCCGCCGCGCCGCTCGTTGAGCGCCGCGACCGTGTTGACCAGACCGGTGATCGCGCTGACCGCTGCGCCGCGCAGCAGCTTCGCCTGCGACGGCTGGCGGCTGGAACGGCTCAGGAACCAGTCGGTCAGCCCGCGCCAGCGGTTCTCCCATCCGGTCAGCGCGGACGCCAGGGCCGCCTGCCTGTCAGGACCGGCCGCATCCTCGTCCGCGCTGCCCGCGGGAACGGCGTCGGTGGCCTCACGCCGGGCCGCTGCCAGCAGGAGGCGGGCCACGCCGGCACCGTCCAGACGGCCGATCAAATCGGCGATCTGTGCGCCGCGGTTCGCCAGGTCTGCGATGAACCGCTCGATGTACTCGACCAGTCGGTCCTTGTAGGCGATGAACGCTTCCTCGTCGCCGTCCTGGAAGTCGATGGTCCGGCGCAGCGAGGCCATGAACGCCTGCGCGTTGTCCGCAAGACTGCCGAATCGGTCGGCGAGCTGTAGCAGTAGCAGATGCGCCTTGGCCGGATCCGGATCATCCTGCTCGGCCAGCGCCAGCAACGACCCGAGTTGCTCGGCGATGTCCGCGAGAGCCACCGACTGCAGCTGCCCCCGCTGGCCGAGGGCCTGCTCGTACAGCGCGACGGCACGCAGCGCGGCCTGACCGTGCCGGGTGAGCTGGTACAGGTACCTGGCACGGTGGAAGTCCTCGACAGAGGTGACCCGGCCGGTGTCGGCGTCAGCCCGCAGGTTGCCCCACTCCACCAACTGCTCCAGCGCCCCACTGACCGCCTCCGACGGGACCGGGTCCGCGGCCGCGTCCCGGCGCAGCTCGCCGGCCACGTCCTCCGGACGTAGGTGGACGATGAACCGCTCCCGGGCCTGCGCGAACACACCCAGCACCTGACCGTACAGCTCGGCCTTCGGCGCGTTCAGGTAGGCGAAGGGCTGCGGCGGCGGTGCTGTGGTCACCTGCCCGAGTATCCCAGAGGACCACCCAGCCGTGGCCGGATTCGGGAAACGTCCTGTGTACGACCGGACACAGAGGCTGCCGTCCTCCGAATCGGCGACCTCGCCGATCCGCAGGGAGGATCCGGCCCGGCTGAGCAGCGCCGTTCACTCGCGCGAGTGACGTATGCCCTGACTCCCTTCTCCGGGCCGCAGCAGCCGCCAGGATTGGTGCACGGGGCCGACAGACCGCACGCCCGCTCACGGGCCCGCTGTACATACTCGTGAGTGCCGGGCTATGGGAGGCAAAGCTCCCCCACCAGCGGGGGCATGTGCCTGTGGTTCAACTCACCCCTCGGACACCGACTGATACCCCACGGGGATCATTCCAGTGCTGGTTGGGATTCATCTCAACCAGCACCTTCTGCTCTCCGGAGTCGTAGGCGAGGACCAGGCAGCCGGGCGCCGTCCCGACCCCGGCTTCGCCGCTGGGCCGGCGCGGGCCGAGCCTCGACGGGCCGGGGAGACCGGGGAGAGAGGGGCTTTCGACGGGATCCTCTGCGGAGTCTTTGCCGGAGTTCCTGTCCCGTTCGGCCAGCGGTCGCCGGTTCGACGGGCGGCTGCCATGCCTGAATTGTCCGCTCGTGCCGGGCGAGCCGCACCCAGGAGCCGACGAATGACCAACTACCCCGTTCTGAATCTGTTCTGGACCATGCTGGAGTTCTTCCTCCTGGTCCTGTGGCTCTTCCTCCTCTTCAAGGTCATCTCCGATGTCCTCCGCAGCCACGACATGAGTGGACTGGCCAAGCAGGCTGGCTCGTGCTGGTCATCGTGCTGCCCTTCCTCGGCGTGCTGCTGTACGTGATCATCCGCGGCAGGTCCATGGGCGAACGCGACCACGAGCAGGCCCGGAAGGCGGACGCGGCCTTCAGGCAGTACATCCGCGAGGCGGCCGGGACGCCCGGCGGCGGATCGGCCTCGCACGTCGACCAACTCGCCAAACTCGCCGACCTCAAGAGCAGCGGTGCGCTGAGCAAGCAGGAGTACCAGGCGGCCAAGGACAAGCTGCTGGGCTCGGGGTGAGGCGCTCGGCTGCTCGACTGCTCGGCGACGGTGTGGGCGTGGCGCTGTCCATCGGGTCGCGGTGCCGGCGCGGCACCGGACGGGCAACGGGCGGCTGCGACAAGGAGCGGGTCACCAGCTGACGGGGAGGGTGCGCGGTGACTTGCTCGGGGACTCGTCCTCCCAGACGGGGTGGTCGTCCTCGGCCGGACGCAGGTGCGGGAGCCGGTCGAACAGTGCTTCCAGGCACACGGTCATCTGGGCCCGGGCCAGGTGGGACCCTACGCAGTTGTGCGCTCCACGGCCGAAGGCGAGGTGGGGGTTGTCCACGCGGCACAGGTCGAGCCGGTCGCCGTCGGCGAAGACACTCTCGTCGCGGTTGGCCGCGGCGAGTACGGGCAGCACGGCGTCACCGGCGTGGATCGTCCGGCCGTGCAGCTCGATGTCCTCGACGGCCTGGAGGACCACGACACCGTTCATCACCGGCACGTAGCGCAGGAGTTCCTCCACCGCGCCGGGCAGGAGGTCGCGGTGGTCGCGCAGACGGGCGTACTCGCCGGGCGAGGTCAGCAGGGTCAGCACGGCGTCGGCCAGGAACATGGTGCTCGTCCGGTAGCCGGCGACCAGCATGGAGAGTCCGAAGCTCACCGCGCTCTCGTGGTCCAGAGTGCCGTGCTCGCACTCGGAGACCAGTTTGGTGAGCATGTCGTCACCGGGCTCGCACCGCTTGCGGTCGAGCAGCGAGGTGATGTACTCGCGCAGTTGGGAGGTGACCTCGCGGCCCTCCTCCAGCGTGAGCAGGGCCCCGAGCGCGGCGTCCGCCCTGGGCAGGAAGTACTCGCTGTCCTCGTGGGGGATGCCCACCAGATCGCACATCACCGTGATCGGGAAGGGCTCGAGGAACCGGCCGACCAGGTCGCCGGGCCGGTCGCCGCCGACGAACGGATCGAGCAGCCGGTCGGCCGACTGCCGGATGCGCGGCAACCGGCTCCGGATGGACCGGACACTGAACGGCTCGCTGAGGGCCCTGCGCAGCGCGGCATGCCGGGGACCCTCGAGTTCCATCATCGTGATCAGACCCGGCTCGTCACCAGGGGCCCGGCCGGGGCGGGGCGGCCAGTCGTTGATGCTCGGCCTGATCAGCCGGGAGTCGGCGACCAGTTCCTTGACGTCGTCGTACCGGGTGGCGTACCAGGCGGTGGCGCCGATCGGCAGTCGGACCTTGGCCAGCGGGCACTCCCGGCGCAGCCGGCCGTACTCCTCGGGTGGCCCCATGGTGCCCGGCGGTGGGAGGGGCAGGTCGATGACGGGCACGTCGACGACGGGTTCCGGCGTGGTGTTCACGGGTGGGCCTCCCCTGGTCGTGTGCGACCGTCGTGTTCGACGGCTCGGTCGTCCGGGCCCGGTGGGGTGCGAGGGGCCGGTGGTCCGGTTCACCAGGTGACCGGGAGGGTCAGCGGTGACTTGGTGACGGATTGGTCGTCCCAGCTGGGCTCCTGCCCGTCGGCCAGGCGCAGCCGGGCGAAGCGGTCGAACAACGCCTCCAGGCCCACGGTCAGTTCGGCGCGTGCCAGGTGGGCGCCGACGCAGTTGTGGGTTCCCCGGCCGAAGGCGAGGTGGGGGTTGTCCGCGCGGCACAGGTCGAGCCGGGCGGCGTCGGCGAACACGCTCCCGTCGCGGTTGGCGGAGGCCAGCACGGGGATGACGGCGTCACCCCTGCGGACCGTCCGCCCGCACAGGTCGATGGTCTCGGTGGCCAACAGCAGCAAGGTGCCGTTCATCACCGGCAGGTAGCGCAGGAGTTCCTCCACCGCACCGGTCATGAGGTCGCGGTGGTCGCGCAGACGGACCCACTGGTCCGGCTGCGCCAGCAGGGTGTGCACCGAGTCGGCCAGGAAGAAGCTGCTGATGCCGAAGCCGACCGTGAGCATGGACAGCCCGAAGGCCATCACATCGGCATCGGTGATCACCCCGTCCTCGCACTGGCGGATCAGCAGGCTCAGGACGTCCTCGCCGGGCCGGCTTCGCTTCCGCGCGATCAGCCCGGCCACGTACTCGCGCAGCAGGTCGGTGACCCTGCGTGCTTCCTCCGAGGTCACCATGGTGCCGAGGGCCGCGTCCAGGACCGGCAGGAACCAGTTCCGGTCCTCGAACGGTATGCCCACCAGCTCGCAGAGCACGAACAGCGGGAAGGGGTCGGTGAATCCGGCCACCAGATCGCCGGGCCGGCCGGCTTCCTGGAACTCCTCCAGCAGCTGCTCGGCCAGCTGACGGATGCGCGGCAGCCGGTCCCGGACGGCTCGGGAGCTGAACGCCGAGGCCACGGCCCTGCGCAGCGCCAGGTGCCGGGGACCCTCCAGTTCCGCCATGGTGACCAGGCGCGGCCCGCCGTCGGCGGCCGGGCCGGGGCGGGCCGGCCAGTCGTTGATGGTCGGCCTGATCAGCCGGGAGTCCGCGATCAGTTCCCGGACGTCCGCGTACCGGGTGACGTACCAGGCGGTCGCGTCCATCGGCAGCCTGACCCTGGCCACGGGGCAGCTCGCGCGCAGCCGCGCGCACTCCTCGGGCGGCCCCATGGTGCCCGGCGGCGGGAGCGGGAAGTCCAGGGCATCCGCTTCGGGGCCGGGGCCCAGTGCGGCGGGTGGCTGTGGGGTCATGCTCGCTCCCCTTCCGGGTCGCGCGGCCGAGCGGCCGCGCGGACGGGGTCTGCGGCCGCTAGGGCCGCCCGAGGTAGCCGGTGGCGTAGAAGTACTCCAGGTAGCCGTCGAGCAGTTCCGCGTCGACGGGCGGGCAGTGCAGGCCCACGGTGGCCAGGTCGCGCTCGACGTTGGCCCGGCCCACGGTCGGGAAGGTGCCCTCGAAGTACATCTCCTTGACGGACATGTCCGCCTGCTCGCAGCGGTCCACGCACAGCGAGACGAACGGGGCCGTGGGGCTCGTGGGGTTCTTCGCGACATGGCGGACGAGTTCGTCCACCCACTCCTCGTAGGGGAGCCGGCGGATCCTGTGGCCGGCCGCGTCCATCCGGTCGAGCATGTCGCTCAGGCTCCCCGGGCACGGGTTGGTCAGGTGGTAGGTCCGGTGGGTCGTGCGATGCGCCGTGGCGATGTGCACCACCGCGTCGGCCAGGTAGTCCACCGGGACGAAGTCCAGCGGCAGCGGGATGTCGGGGGCCAGCCCCGTCTCGCTGATCGTCTTGAACAGCGAGCAGATCGCGGTGTCGGTGTTGCACGCCCCGGTGCGCCGGTCGCCGGTGATCTCGTACGGCCGGTAGACCGCCACCGGCAGCCCCTGGTCCGCGGCGCCGCGCAGCAACTCCTCGGCGACCCACTTGCTCTCGGCGTAACCCATGGTGAGCCGGTCGGCGTGATCGAGCGGCAGGTCCTCGTCGACGTGCCGGACACCGGCGGTGCCGAAGCCGGCCAGCACCGCGATGGTGGACAGGAAGTGCACGGGCACACGACGCCCTGCCGCCAGGCGTACGAGCTGCCTGGTGCCCTCCACGTTGGCACGGCGCAGCGCCTCGTAGGGGTAGAGGAAGTTGACCTGCGCGGCCGCGTGGACCACCAGGTCGAGGGTGTCGGCGAGCTCGTCGGCGCGGTCCGGTTCCATGCCGAGTCCGGGCTCGGTGAGGTCGGCGGGGAAGCACACGACGCGGTCGGCGGCCTGCGCGGTGGCGAGGCCGAAGCGGGCCAGGTTCCGCATCACCTTCTGCCGGGCGTGTGCGCGGTCACGGCTTCGCACCGGGCAGTGCACCCGGGCGCCGGTGCGGCGCAGCAGCCGGTCCAGCAGGAAGGCGCCGGCGAAGCCGGACGTGCCGGTCAGCAGCACCTCGCCGGGGTGCTGCCAGTCCGGCTCCGGCCCGCGTCGCGGCTGCAGGGTGAAGCCCAGCCGCGCCTCGGCGCGGTAGTCCACGGCGCCGGTGGCGGCGGGTGACTCGCCCCGGCGGTCCTTGACGGCGACGAGGGTGGCGACGGCGGCGCTGAAGTCCTCCAGGGTCGGGGAGCGCAGCAGGCTGTGGATCAGCGTGCGGCCGTGCCGGGCGTCGAGCTCGAAGGCGGCCAGCGTGCGGGTGACGACCTCGGCGGCCAGCAGGGAGTCGCCACCGATGTCGAAGAAGCTGTCACCGGGTGCCGGGTGCGTACCCAGCACCACCTGCCACACCCGCGCCAGGGAGCCCTGGGGTTCCGGGCCGGAGCGCTCCTCCCGCACCGGGGTGGTGACGGCTTCGGTGGCCACCAGTCCGCGCAGCCGGCGGCGGTCCACCTTGCCCGCCGCGGTCACCGGGAACTGCGCGACCTCCACCAGCCGCGCGGGCACCGCGGCCGCAGGCAGCCACTGGGCGAGGCTGCCGCGGATGCGGTCCACGGGCAGCCCCTGACCGGGGTCGGCCGGTGTCACGTACCCGACCAGGGTGCCGTCCTCCAGTTGGACGACGGCCTCGCCCACCGCGTCGTCCGCCCGCAGTCGCGCCTCGATCTCGTCCGGCTCGATGCGGTGCCCGCGCAGTTTGATCTGCCGGTCCGCCCGGGCCCGGTACTCCAGGAGGCCGTCCGCGCGCCGGACCACCCGGTCACCGGTGCGGTAGAGCCGTGTTCCGGGGTCGAAGCGGTTGTCGACGAAGCGCTCGGCGGTCAGCTCGGGGTCACCGAGGTACCCCAGGGCGAGCCCGTCCCCGCCGACCAGGAGTTCGCCCTCCTCGCCGACGTCCGCGAGCGCGCCGTCCGCGCGTACCACGTAGCAGGTGGAGTTCTCCAGGGGACGGCCGATCGGCACGGCCGTCACCTCGGGAGGGAGGTCGTGGACCAGGTGCGCGGTGGAGACCACGCTGTTCTCGGTCGGACCGTAGAAGTTGACCACCGTGGTGTCCGGGCAGGCCGCCAGTACCGCGCGGGCCAGCTGGGGGTCCATCGCCTCACCACCGGCTGAGGCGAACCGCAGGGTCCGCAGTGCCGACGGCCTGGTGCGCGCGATGTGGTGGAACACCCCGGTGGTCAGATAGGCGACGCTGACCCGCTCGGAGAGCAGCCGTGATTCCAGGGCGGCCGGTGACAGCAGCTCTTCCTGCTCGGCGATCACGACGCAGGCTCCGGCGAGCAGCGGGGACCAGATCTCGATCGTGGAGGCGTCCGAGGAGAGGCCGTAGGCGTGCAGCACCCGTTCGCCGGGCCGTGGACGCTGCCAGACCAGGTCGGAGGCGGCCAGCCGGACCACGCCGCGGTGCGGGATCGCCACGGGTTTGGGGCGGCCGGTCGAGCCCGAGGTGAACATCACGTAGGCGCAGTCCGTGGGGTCCACGCCGGCCCGTGGGACCGCGGCCGGGGCAGTGGCCGCCAGGCCGCCCAGGTCGATGCGGGTGCGCACGCGCCGGAGGCGGCAGACGCTCCCCGGCAGTGTCACCACGGTGTGGACGCCCGCGTCCTCGGTCATCGCCTGCAGTCGCCCGGGCGGTGAGGAGTCGTCGAGCGGGACGTACGCGGCACCGGTCTTGAGGACGCCCAGGAAGGCGACCAGTGCTTCCAGGGACCGGCCCCCGCAGACGCCGACCTCGTCACCGTGCCGCACTCCGGACTCGCGCATCCGGGCGGCCAGCGTGTCGGAGCGGGTCCTGAGCTCGCCGTAGCTGATGCTGCGGCCGTCCTGCACGCACGCGGTGGCCCGCGGGCGGAACTCCGCCTGGGCGTCGAACAGTTCGTGCAGGCAGCGGTCGCGCGGATACCACTCCGTCCCGGCCTTCCAGGCCGCTGCGGCCGGTTGCGTCGTCGTGTCGAGGACCATCGGAGGAATCCTGTCTGTCCTGCGCTCACCACCTGGGCCGGGCGGACTAGGGGGCGAACTCCGTGGCGAAGGCGGAGAAGTCGGCCGTCCGCCACCTCTGCGGCCGCATGCGGAGGAGGATGTCGTCGGTCAGCTGCTGGCGGTTGGCGGCCAGGTACGCCGCCGCGGTGTCCGTGTCCAGGTACCGGTGGGCCAGTGCCTCGTGCTCGGCCGGGGGCAGTGGATCCTCCACGGCCACCACCGGTCCCTCCACGCTGACGTAGCGGTACGGGGCCGACTCGTCCTGCGCGCAGAGGCTGAACCGCCCCGCGTCGCGGATGAGCCGGGCTTTCAGCGTCCTCCGCCCGGTCTGGATCGTCACCAGCCCGCCGGGCCGGTAGGAATACCAGAGCGGGACCAGCAGCGGACCACCGTCGCCGCGCGGATCGTCCACCCCGAGGATTCCCACGTGCAGGCCGGCGAGGAAGTCCTCCCGATCTTCAACCGACATCCTGAGATCCACTGGTGTCACCTCGATTCGGCGGAGAACCGCGACCGGTGTTGATCCTGGTGCGAGATGTGAGCCGACTGGGTACGCCCCGGCCGACGGGGCCGGCCGGGGCCCTTGTGGTCCTCGGGCGGTGCGGACCGGCCCTGCGGATTCCGGCGGCCGGCTCCGGGGCCGCCGGGTCGAGACGGACCCTCTTCCAACGGTCACCCAGACCCGGCCGGTTCGCATTCCGGGCGGCCGTGAGGAGCAGGGGCCCTCGGGAGGCCCGGCAGGGAGCGTCCCCGACCGGGCGGCGGAGCTCGCCGGGCCGTGGTGGCCGAGCCCTCCCGCGATCCGTGGTGGACCGTGGACCGAAGGGCCCACCGTGCCACCCACACGCGTGTGGGCGCACCATCCTGGTGGGGGGACCGCGGCGACGGCCGAGGTGAGCCTGCCGGGACGTGGGCCGGCGGGCCGTTCCCCGACGGGTGAGCAGAATGAGAGGTGCGTTGCCAACGGTGGGCCGACACCCTTGATCGGTAGCCGGCCGGGAGGAGGAAGGCGCAGATGGGGGCAGCCATCCGAGCCGAGGGCCTGGTGAAGACCTTCGGCGACATCAGGGCTCTGGACGGCGTCGACCTGGACGTGCCGGAGGGGTCGGTGCTGGGCCTGCTCGGCCCCAACGGCGCCGGCAAGACCACCGCGGTGCGGGTGCTCACCACGCTGCTGCTGCCCGACGCGGGCACTGCCGAGGTCGCGGGGGTGGACGTGCTCAGGCACCCCGGCCGGGTGCGCAGCCTGATAGGCCTGTGCGGCCAGTACGCGGCGGTCGACGAGTACCTCACCGGCCGGGAGAACCTCCGGATGGTGGGCGAGCTCTACCAGATGCGGGCCAGGGCCGCCAGGACGCGTGCCCGGGAGCTGCTGGAGTGGTTCGACCTCACCGAAGCGGCCGACCGCCCGGCCAGGACCTACTCCGGCGGCATGCGCCGCCGGCTCGACCTGGCGGCGGCGCTGGTGGCGCGGCCCCCGGTCATGTTCCTCGACGAGCCCACCACCGGCCTGGACCCGCGCAATCGGCTGGCGCTGTGGGAGCTCATCGAGACGCTGGCGGCGGAGGGCACCACCCTGCTGCTCACGACCCAGTACCTGGAGGAGGCCGACCGGCTGGCGCACGACATCGCCGTGGTCGACCATGGCCAGGTGATCGCACGCGGCTCCGCCGACGATCTCAAGGCCAGGATCGGCGGCGAGCGGGTGGAAGTGGTGGTCCACGACCGCCGGCTGATCGGCGCGGCCGTGGCGGCGCTCACCCCGTACGGTGAGGGCCGGGCCGACGTGGAGCAGCGCACCCGGCGCATCACCGTGCCGGTGAGCGGGGGCGCCGGGGTGCTCGCCGACGTCATCCGCGAGCTGGACCGGCGGGACATCCTCATCGACGACATCGGCCTGCACAGGCCCACCCTCGACGATGTCTTCCTCTTCTTCACCGGTCACGCGGCCGAGGAGACCGGCCTCGGGAAGGACGGATGACCATGGCGATCGTCACCTCCGAAGCGGCGGAACACCCGACTCCGCGGCCGCGTGGCGGAGTCGTCCAGATAGCGCGCGATTCCTGGGTGATCGCCCGGCGGAACCTGCGCCGCATGACCCGGATACCCGAGATCGTGGTCTTCGGGCTGTTGCAGCCGGTGATGTTCGTACTGCTCTTCTCGTATGTGATGGGTGGCGCGATCAAGGTACCGGGCGGCGGCTACCGGGAGTTCCTGATGGCCGGGGTCTTCGCCCAGACGGTCGCCTTCGCGGTGGAAGGGGCCTCGGCCGGCATCGCGGACGACATGACCAAGGGCCTGGTGGAGCGCTTCCGCTCGCTGCCCATGGCGCGCTCGGCGGTGCTCGCCGGGCGGACCCTGGCCGACGTGCTGCAGAGTGCCCTCGTCCTGCTGGTGCTGGCGGTGGTGGCGCTCCTGGTGGGCTGGCGGGTGCACCGGGGGGTGCCCAGGGCGCTGGGCGCCTTCCTGCTGCTGCTCCTGCTGGGCTACGCCTTCTCCTGGATCGGGGCGCTGATCGGCCTGTCGCTGCGCAGCCCGGAGGCAGCCACCTCGGCGGGCCTGATCTGGCTCTTCCCGCTCACCTTCCTCTCCAACGCCTTCGTCCCGGTGAACACCATGCCAGGCTGGTTGCAGGCGATCGCGTACTGGAACCCGTTCAGCGCCACCGTCCAGGCCTGCCGGCAACTGTTCGGCAACCCCGGGACCGACGGCGCGCACGTCTGGCCGATGCAGCATCCGGTCCTGGCATCCACGCTCTGGTCACTGCTGATCCTGGCGCTGTTCTCCTGGCTGTCGGTGCGCAAGTACCGCAACGCGGCCGGCTGACCGGCCGGGGCGAGGCCGAGCGGCTCCGCCTCCTGAGTGAGCACCAGCACCCGCCCGAGCCGGGCTCAGGACGAACGGCCACCCCGGCAGGCCTCGGCAGCGGGAAGCGGCCGGTGGCTTCGACCGGGCCCCAGGGCTCGCGTCCCGCGAAGTCGCGGTCGGCCGGCGGCATGCGCGGCCGCAGGTGTCCCGGAGGCGGATGGGCTGTCACACGGGGTCGGTAGGGTGCTCGCCATGTCCGAATCCGATGCCGCCCTCGAGTCGAACGGCGACCTCCCGCGCGTCCCGAACGCGCCGTGCTCCGGCGCGCGCGGCGTGCCGGATCCGCACGGCGCTGGTTCAGCCGAGTTCGAACCGACCTCGCCGCTGCTTGGCGGTGGACTGTCCGAGCCTGCTGGCCGGCGGCTACGTCAGCGAGGCGGAGTGGGGCGATGACCTGACCATGGGATTCGACCGGATGGACGGACTACGTCTCGGACTTCGACGTCCTCGTCGAACGGCTCTCGGCGCATTACGGCGAACCGGTCGGAGCCCTCCCCACCGCCCGAGCCCGACGAGCACCCTTCGACCGTCGTCAGCGCCACACAGGCCGCGCCGGAACGCAGCAGCGCCCGTCGGGAAGGCTTGCGGATCTCCACGAGTACCTCGGTTCTACCGGCTGCTCTGCGGCCGAATTCCGCCGGGCACAGCGACGCCCACAAGATACTGACGGGACGGTCAGGATCCGCTTCGCCGCGCGCGTCCCCACGGGGGACGAGAGGGCGGCCACGACAGCGGCTTCCGCCCGCGTGCGGACGGCGGATAGGGTCGGATCCCTGTCGCGCGGTCGCCGACGCCCCGGCCGGGGCACCGAGGAGCGTTGATGCCCGATCCAGACCCCCGGTACGGGGCGCGGCTCGCCACCCACCGGGCCGTGGCCACCCGGCTGGCCCTGCTGAGCGATCGCCGGCTCGGCGAGGCGTTGGCGGCGGCCGTCCCGCTCGGCTCGGGCATCGGCGGCCGGTCGGCGGAGCTGGAGGTCGGCGGGACCCGGGTCTTCGTCAAGCGGGTGCCGTTGACGGGCCTGGAGCTGCGGCCGGAGCACCTGCGGTCCACGGCGAACCTGTTCGGGTTGCCGCTGTTCTACCAGTACGGGGTGGGCTCGGCCGGGTTCGGGGCCTGGCGCGAGCTCGCCGCGCACACCATGACCACCGACTGGGTCCTCGGCCGGGAGTCCCCGAACTTCCCGCTGATGTACCACTGGCGGGTACTGCCCGACCAGCCGCCCGAGGGATTCGTCGACGCGTTCGGGAGCGTCGCCAGGGCCGTCGCGTACTGGGACGGCTCGCCGGCCGTGCGCGAGCGGCTGGAGGCCATCGGGGGGTCCACGGCCAGCCTGGCGCTCTTCCTGGAGCACGTGCCGCGGACGCTCGCCGACTGGCTGCACGACCAGCGAGATCCTTCGCCCTACCCTTGGGTGGCGCAGGCCCTGGAGCGCGGGAGCGCCTTCATGGCCGCGCGCGGGTTCGTCCACTTCGACGCCCACTTCCGCAACGTCCTGACCGACGGTCGGCTGCTCTACTTCGCGGACTTCGGACTCGCGCTCAGCTCCGAGTTCGAACTCTCCACAGCCGAAACGGAGTTCCTCACGCAGCATCGCGCCTACGACCGTTACCACACCGCGAGCCACCTGCTCCGCCACCACCTGCTCGACGGCCTGCGTGGCGGGGCGGAGCCCACGGCGTTCCTGCGTGCGTGGCTCGACGGCTGGCAACCCAGCGGTGTGCCGGGCGAGTTGGCGGCGATCATCGAGCGGAACGCCCGGGCCACCGTGGTCCTGGACGACTTCCGCCGCCGCCTGATCGGCGAGAGCAAGCGGACGCCGTTCCCGGCGGCCGAGCTCGAACAGGCCGCCCGCGCCACGGCGTCGCAACGAGCACGGGGCCGGTGCGGCTCTTCGTGACCCACCGGCGCCGCCCCCGTTGCGCCGGGTCATCCCGCCGGGGCAACGGCTGACGTTCAGTCAGCAAGCGCAGGCCGCGCCGTGCGGTGACCCATCGAGGTCCGCCGCGTCGGACGCCGGGGATCCGGGGTCGGTGTGAGAGCCTGGCCGCCACCGCTGTGATCGCCCTTCGTGGACGCCCTTCCGAGCGCCCGTCATCTGGAGGAGAGCCGTCGTGGAATTCGGGATCGCCACCTTCGTCACCGACCAGGGCATCGCGCCGACCGCACTCGCCCGAGCGCTGGAGGAGCGGGCGTTCGACTCGCTGTTCGTCGCCGAGCACACCCACATCCCGGTGGAGCGCCGCACGCCCTACCCCGCCGGCGGCGAACTGCCGGACGTCTACTACCGCACGCTCGACCCCTTCGTCACGCTCGCCGCGGCCGCCGTGGTGACCGAACGGCTGCTGCTCGGCACCGGCATCGCACTGGTGGCGCAGCGGGATCCGATCGTCACGGCGAAGGAGGTGGCCTCGCTCGACCTGGTCAGCGACGGTCGGGCCGTGTTCGGTGTCGGGATCGGCTGGAACCGCGAGGAGATGGCGAACCACGGCACCGACCCCACCACCCGGGGCCGGCTCGCCAACGAACGGCTGCGCGCGATCAGGACGTTGTGGACCGAGGAACAGGCCGAGTTCCACGGGGATTTCGTCGACTTCGACCCGGTCTTCTGCTGGCCGAAGCCGGTACGGCGCCCGCACCCGCCGATCTACGTGGGCGGCGGTCAGGGCGCGTTCGAGCGGGTCGCGGAGTTCGGCGACGCCTGGCTGGCCAGCGTCGTGCCACCGCGGGAACTGGGCCCGCAGATCGAGCGGTTGCGCGAAGTGGCCGGCCGCGCGGTGCCGGTGACCGTGACGACGGCGTCGCACCAGGCCGAGGTGATCGAGCAGTACACGGCACTCGACATCGAGCGGCTGCTCTTCCACCTGCCGACCCGCCCCGAGAAGAGGTCGCTGGAGCGCCTGGACGGGCTGGCCGAGGTCGCGGCCCGCTTCCGCTGAACCGGCCGATCCAGTGCCGAATCTGACTGGACATCAGGCAAGGGAGCGGTTCACCCGGGAACGGGTGGCCCGACTCGCGACGGCGGACCCGGCGGGCCACCCGCACCTGGTGCCGGTGGTCTTCGCCGTGCGCGGCGACACCGTGGTCTTCGCGGTCGACCACAAGCCGAAGCGATCGCAGCACCTCAGGCGGCTGGCCAACATCGCGGCCAACCCCGCGGTCGCCCTCCTCGCGGACCACTACGACGAGGACTGGACCCGCCTGTGGTGGTCCCGCGCCGACGGCAGCGCCCGGATCCTGCCGCCCGCCACCGAGTCGCCGACATCGGCCGCCCTGGTGTCCCCGCTCGTGGCGAAGTACCGCCGGCAGTACGGCGACCAGCCCCCCACGGGCCCGGTCGTGGCGATCACCGTCACCCGCTGGACCGGTTGGTGCGCACAGGACGGGTAGCAGCCCGTGCGACCCGGATCCGGGGTGGGTGCCGTCACGAGCGTGGCCTCAGCCCAGGTCGCGGTGGCGGAGGCCGAGCAGGCCGGCCGCGGCGAGGAGGGCGGACAGCAGGGACTGCCAGAGCAGGGGTTGGGCCTTGAAGGGGCCGCCGGGGAGGCGCGGGAGGTGGGTGAAGGGCGACAGGTCGAGCAGCCACTGGCCGAGTTGCAGGGCCGGGCCCAGCCAACCGACCAGGACGAAGAAGGCCAGCACGCCCCAGCCGAGGGTGCTCCAGCGCGGCAGCAGGCCGAGCAGGGCGGTGGCCGCGGCGGCCGTCAGCCAGACGGCGGGCAGCTGGACCAGCGCGCCGGCGACCACCTCGCGCACCGAACCGTGCGAGCCGGCTCCGTTGCCCAGCACCACGCCCTTGGCCAGGCCCGCCGCCAGGCCGCTCACCGCGAGCAGCAGGGCGCTGCCCAGCAGCGGGTAGAGCAGGTGGCCGACCGCCCAGCGCAGCCGGGAGACGGCGGTGGCGAGCACCGGCTCCGCGCGTCCGCCGGTCTCCTCGCCGCGCAGTCGCAGCACGGCGTGCACCGCGTAGCCCGCGCAGACCATGCCGATCAGCCCCATCGCGGTCGAGAGGTAGGTGTCCACGATCGTCTGCTGGCCGTCGGTGGTGCTCAGGATGCGTGCCAGCTCGGGGTTGTGCTCGATCAGTTGGAGCACGCCCTTGGAGGTGCTGCCGATCACCGTGCCGACCACCGCGAGGCCGACGCACCAGCCGTACAGGGAGCCGCGCTGCAGTCGCCAGGCGAGCGCCAGCGGGGTGCGCAGCGCGGGGAGGGCGACGGCCCGGCCGGCCCGCTGCGGGAGCAGGCCGGCGCCCAGGTCGCGGTGGGCGACCAGCAGGTACGCGCCGCAGGTCAGCGCGGCCGCACAGGTCAGCGGGACGGCCAGCACCCACCAGCGGTCGGCGGCGAACGGCGCGATCCACTCGCTCCAGCCGATCGGCGAGAGCCGGCTCAGCCACTGCGGGCCGGAGTCACCACCCGCGCGCAACACGTACGCCAGGCCGAGCAGAGTGGTGGCCCAGCCGGTCGCCGCCCGGCCGGTCTCGGTGAGCTGCGCGGTGACGGCGGCGACGGCGGCCAGCACGACGCCGCAGGCGGCGATCGCGACGCCGAACGCCAGCGAACCGGCCCAGTGCTGCCCGTAGACCAGCAGGACCGTGGTGACCAGCGGGGCGAGCAGCAGGTTGGCGCCCAGCGCGGTCAGCAGCGCCGCGGTGAGCGCGGCCCCGCGGCCGACCGCGCCGGCGCCGACCAGCTCCAGCCGGCCGTCCTCCTCCTCGGCGCGGGTGTGCCGGACCACCAGCAGGATGCTCATCAGACCGGCCAGCGCGGGTCCGAAGACGCCCATCCGCCAGGCGGTGATGCCGCCGATGGTGCTGGGGTCGTTCAGCGGGCCGTACAGCGCGCGCAGCGAGCTGTTGCTGACCAGGCTGGCGGCCAGCTGCTCGCGGGTGGCCGGGTTCGGGTAGAGCCGCTGGAAGGAATAGGCGGTGGAGGCCACCGCGGTGGTGAGGAAGGCGACCCACGCCGGCAGCATCACCCGGTCGCGGCGCAGCGCGAGCCGGAACAGGGTGACGGTCCCGGCGAGCCCGTTCACCGGGCCTCCGACGCCGGGGCGTCCTGGTAGTGGCGCAGGAACAGCTCCTCCAGGGTCGGCGGGCGACTGGCCAGACTGCGCACCCCGATCCTGGCGAGCTCGCGCAGCAGATCGGTGAGTCGGTCGGCGTCGACCTGGCAGCGCACCCGGCTGCCGCGGATCTCCAGGTGGTGCAGGCCGGGAAGCCCGGTCAGGCCGTCGGGGGGTGCGGCCAGGTCCGCCTCGACCGAGGTGCGGGTGAGGTGGCGCAGCTCGGTGAGGGTGCCGCTCTCCACCGTGCGGCCGCTGCGGATGATGCTCACCCGGTCGCAGAGCGCCTCGACCTCGGCGAGCAGGTGGCTGGAGAGCAGCACGGTCCGGCCGCGGCGGCGCTCCTGCTCGATGCACTCACGGAAGACGTCCTCCATCACCGGGTCGAGGCCCGCGGTCGGCTCGTCCATGATCAGCAGCTCGACGTCCGAGGCGAGGGCGGCGACCAGGGCGACCTTCTGCCGGTTGCCCTTGGAGTAGCTGCGGCCCTTCTTGGTGGGGTCCAGTTCGAAGACGTCCAGTAACTCGGCCCGTCGGCGCGGGTCGAGGCCGCCGCGGAGCCGGCCGAGCAGGTCGATCGCCTCGCCGCCGGAGAGGTTGCGCCAGAGCGTGACGTCGCCGGGGACGTAGGCCAGCCGGCGGTGCAGGGCGACGGCGTCCCGCCACGGGTCGCCGCCGAGCAGCCGGGCGCTGCCGGAGTCGGCGCGCAGCAGGCCGAGCAGCACCCGGATGGTGGTGGACTTGCCCGAGCCGTTGGGGCCCAGGAAGCCGTGCACCTCGCCCTGGGTGACGGTGAGGTCCAGGCCGTCCAGGGCGCGGGTCGCTCCGAAGGTCTTCACCAGGCCGGACACCGTGATCACACTCGTCATGAGGCCGAAGCTACACGCTTTCGCCAGTCGGCGAGCGGTGCTGGAAACGAGCAACAGGCGTATGAATATTAGGATTTGATGCTGAGCCGCCAGGTGGGGACGCTCTCCAGCCACGGGTGGAGAGCGCACCGCCGGAATCTCCGCCCGACGCTCCGTCCCCGGGTGGATCCCGCCGGAGCGGCGGATTCGTAGCGTCGTGGCATGACCTCTCACCAGAACGTCCAAGCGGTTCCGGCGAAGGTGGACCCGACCGCCACCACCGACGCCGGACGGGCAGCGCGAGCCAGGAGGATCGGCCTCGCCTGCGACATCGGACTGTCGCCCGCCACCTTCTACGGGAGCCAGGCCGTCGGCTGCCCGGTGACCACCTCGCTGCTGGCCGCCACCGCCGTGGCCGTCGTCCGGCTGCTCTGGACCGTGACCCGCAGCCGGCGACTGGACGCGGTGGCCGGGCTGATGCTCGCCACGTACGCGCTGGGGCTGACCATCGCGCTGCTGGCGCACGACGAGCGGCTGCTGCTGGTCCGCGACCCGGCCACCAGCGCGCTGGCCGGCCTGGTGTTCCTGGCCAGCTGTGCCACCCGCACCCCGGCCCTCGCCTACCTGGCCCGGCGGCTGCCGTCCGGCCCGGTCCCGGACACTCCGGCGGTGCGCCGCGCGCGGCGGCAGCTGACCGCCGTCTGGGGGGTCGCCCTGCTGGCCGAGGCCGCCGTGCGGCTGGTGCTGGTGTTCACCCTGCCGATCTCGGCGGTGAGCGGGCTGTCGACCGCCGTCGAGGCCACCGTGGTCGGTGCGCTGGTGCTGTGGACGCGGGGTCACCGGCAGCGGATGCGGGCCGCGGCGCGGACCGCCGGTTAACCGACCAGCACCGCGTTGATCGCCAGCACCCCCGCGAGCGAGGTCAACGAGAGCAGGGTGTGCGCCACCGTCCAGGTCCGCAGGGTGCCGCCGACGGAGAGCCCGAAGTACTCCTTGAACATCCAGAACGCGGCGTCGTTGACATGGCCGAGGAACGCCGCACCGGAACCCAGGGCGAGCGCCAGCAGGGCCGCCTGGGTGGAACCCAGGCCGTGCGCCAGCGGGCCGACGATGCCGGCCGCCGCGACGGTGGCCACCGTGCCGGAGCCGGTCGCCGTCCGCATCAGCGCCGCGACCAGCCAGGCGAGCAGCAGCAGCGGGATGTGCAGGTGGCCCGCGGCCCGGCCGATCGCGGAGTTGACGCCCGAGTCGGTCAGCGCCTGCGAGTAGCCGCCGCCGGCGCCGACGATCACCAGCACCCCGGCGATCGGCGGGAACGAGCGGGAGAGCGACTCCCGCACCCGCTCGCGCGAGAAGCCCAGGCCGTAGCCGAAGGTGCCCAGCGCGACCAGCACCGCCACCAGCAGCGCGACCACCGGCGTGCCGAGGAACTCCAGGACGGTGTAGGGCGCGCCGTGCAGCCAGTCGAAGGTGTCGCAGCCGGCCTTGAGCATCATCAGGACGATCGGCAGCAGCACGGTGGCGAGCGTCACCGAGAAGCGGGGCAGCCGGCGCGGGGCCTCGTCACCCGCCGTGGTCGACGTGGTGAAGGCGGCCAGTGCGGACTCCGGGATGGTGGCCGCGACCCGCGGCCAGGCGTACGCGGTGAAGAGCGGCCCGACCACGATGGCGCACGGCACGGCCACGATCAGCCCGTAGACCAGGGTGAGGCCGATCTGGGCGTGCACCGCGGTGATCGCCACCAGCACGCCGGGGTGCGGCGGTACCAGCGCGTGCACGGTGGCCAGCCCGGCCATCGCCGGGATGCCGACCCGCAGCACCGGGTAGTCGGCCCGCCTGGCGATCTGCAGCACCAGCGGGACCAGCAGCACGAAGCCGACCTCGAAGAACATCGACAGCCCGACCAGACAGGCGACCAGGGTCACCGCCCACGGCAGCCGCCTGGGTCCGACGGCCCTGGTGAGCGTGACCACGATCTGGTCGATGCCCCCGGAATCCGCCATCAGCCGGCCCAGCACCGCGCCGAGAATGATCAGTATGCCGACTTTTCCGGTGATGTTCCCGAGTCCGGTGGCAAAGGAATCCGCGACCTTTCCGACGGCCTCTCCAGAGAGCAGCGAAACGGCGAAGGAACCGATCATGAGGGCCAGGAAGGCGTGCACCCTCAGCCAGCTGATCAGTACCACGACCAGCGCGATCGATATCCCGACCACGGCCAGCAGCCAGGTGTCGTGGCCGGTCCAGGCCGCCGCGGCGGCCCTGCTCGCGGCCTGCGCCACCAGTGTTGACGATGATGCCGACGCTGCCATCATGCGTATTCCTTTTCTCCGTGCCGTTTACTGCTGCCGGGCACCGTATGTGTCCGCCACGGCCCGTCGCCAGAGCGCCGGCAATTGCGTTGATTGCGGTCATCGGAAATCTTTCCGCTCGTTCTGTGCGTTCTGTGCACGGCGGTACCCTGGGCGGCATGTTCCGCCGCCGTCCCCGCCTCGCCACCCAGGCCCTGCTCGCCCAGGTCGCGGTGCTCTGCGTGGTGCTGGGCGGCGGCTTCGCGCTCACCGCCGACCTGCTGCGGACCTCGTCCGAGCGGAGCTACGAGCAGCGGGCGCTCGCGGTGGCGCGGTCCACCGCGGAGAACCCGGTGGTGGTGGACCGGATCGCGGCCGGCGCCGACCCGCGGGGCGAGGTGCAGCAGGCGGCGGAGGCCGTGATGCGGCGCACCGGGATGCTCTTCGTGGTGGTCACCGACAGCCACGGGATCCGCTACTCGCACCCCGACCCGGCGCTGCTGGGCAAGGAGGTCAGCACCGCACCGTCCGCGCTGGACGGCCAGGAGTCGGTGTCCATCCAACGCGGCACGCTGGGCGACTCGGCGCGGGCCAAGGTGCCGCTGCGCGGCCCGGACGGGCGGGTGATCGGTGAGGTCAGCACGGGCGTGCGGCTGAGCACCGCGCTGCGGGCCGCCGGACCGCTGATCCGCCAGGAGGGCGCCTTCGCGGGCGCGGCGCTGCTGGTCGGGGCCGGGGCGGCGGCGTTGCTCACCCGGCGGCTGAAGCGGCAGACGCTCGGCCTGGAGCCGGTCGAGCTGGCCGATCTGCTGCGCGAGCAGCAGGCCGTGCTGCACGGGGTGGGCGACGGTGTGCTGGCGGTGGACCCGGACGATCGGGTGACGGTCTGCAACGAGGAGGCGGCCCGACTGCTCGGCGGCCCGCTGCCACCGGGCACCCGGCTGGCCGACGCGAGCCTGCCACCCACCCTGGCGCGCGTGCTGACCAACCGTCAGGAGCTTTGGCAGAGCGTACTGTTGGTCGGAAATCGGGTCCTGGTGGTGACCGCGCAGCCGGTGCGGCGCGGCGAGCGGCACCTCGGTCACGTGCTCACCCTGCGGGACCGCACCGAGCTGGACGAGCTGGCGCGCGAGCGCTCGGCGCTCCGAGCGCTGTCGGACGCGCTGCGCGCCCAGGCACACGAGTACACCAACCGGCTGCACACCCTCGCCGGACTGCTGGACACCGGCGCCACCGCCGAAGCCCGTTCGTACCTGAGGGAGTTGGCCGCCGCACCGCTGGCCACCGAGGGCCGGGACGGTGGCCGGCTCGCCGATCCCTACCTGCGCGGGCTGCTGGCGGCGAAGGCCGCGACCGCCTCGGAGCACGGCGTGGCGCTGCGGCTGGACGAGGACTCCCACCTGCCACGCCGGCTGACCGATCCGCTGGACGTGGTGAGCGTGCTGGGCAACCTGCTGGACAACGCGGTCAAGGCCGCCGAGATCGGCCAACGGCGGCCCGCCTGGGTGGAGTTGAGCGTGCTGGCCGAGGGCGACACGCTGCACGTGGCGGTGCTCGACAGCGGGGACGGGGTGGCCGGGCAGGACGCCGAGCGGCTGTTCCGCAGCGGCTTCACCACCCGGGCCGCCGAGGAGCGGGACGGCCACGGCATCGGCCTCGCCCTGGCCCGCCAGCTGGTCGGCAAGCACGATGGGGAGCTGCGGCTGGAGCGCACCGGCGGGGACGGGCACGGCGCGGTCTTCGTGGCCCGGATCCCCGGCGTGCTGGAGCGGCCGGCCGCCGACGGTCCCCTTGACGCCGACGATCCGGCCGGGGCCGGTGCCCCGGCCGGGTCCGGCGAAATCCTGGGAGGAGAGCGGTGATCCGGGTCCTGGTGGTGGACGACGACTACCGCGTCGCCGAGTTGCACGCGCGCTACGTGGCCGCGGTGGACGGCTTCGAGGTGGTGGGCACCGCACGATCGGCCGCCCAGGCGCTGGAGTTGGACCGCGCGCTCCGGCCCGACCTGGTGCTGCTCGACCAGTACCTGCCGGACCGGCTGGGCAGTGAGCTGCTGCCCCGACTGACCGGTGACGTGCTGATGGTGACGGCCGCCGCGGACGCCGCACAGGTGCGCGCGGCGCTCGGCGGCGGCGCGGTCGGCTACCTGATCAAGCCCTTCGACGCGGCCGCGCTGACCGACCGGCTGGCCGGCTACGCACGGTTCCGCGCCCAGCTCGCGGCCGACCGCACCCTGGACCAGGAGCAGGTGGACCGCGCGCTGCGCGCCCTGCACGGCACGGACCGCGGCGGCCGACCGCGGCGCCCGCGCGCCACGCCGACCGGGGAGCTGGTCGCGGACGCCGTCCGTGGCGCGGCCGGCACCGTCACCGCGAGCGAACTCGCCGCCCGGCTCGGCGTCTCCCGGCCCACCGCCCAGCGCTATCTGGCGGACCTGGCGGCCGACGGCACGGTCCGGGTGGAGCTGCGCTACGGCGCGGCCGGCCGGCCCGAGCACCTCTACTCCTGGAACGGCGGGTAGCGGGCCGCCCGGATCCGCACAAACCACTCGAAGCCGCCCACCCGACAATCACAGTCACGCATCAGGTCAACATCACTGGCTTGACCTGCCGTTGACCGGGTCATACGTTCACTGGGCTCGACAACGGACAAATGGGGGCAGCAGTGAACTGGTATCTGGCGGTCCTGCGGAACTACGTGGGATTCCGCGGCCGGGCGCGCCGCAAGGAATACTGGATGTTCTTCCTCTTCAACCTCGTCATCGACGCCGTGCTGGCGATCCTCGGCAACCTGCTGAACATCGGCTTCGCCCTGGAGGGCGTCTACGCCCTGCTGGTCCTGCTCCCCTCGCTCGCCGTGCTGATCCGCCGGCTGCACGACGTCGGCCGCACCGGGTGGTGGGTCCTGATCGGCGTGATCCCGCTGGTCGGCTTCATCACGCTGCTGGTCTTCTCGGTCGGCGAGAGCCAGCCGGGCGGCAACAAGTACGGCCCGAACCCGCTGCCCGCGCGGGTCTGACTCCACCCCTCCTCACCGCGGCCGCGGGGGGGGGGCGGGGGGGGGGCGGGGGGCCCCGCTAACCCTGGGGCGTTTTCTCCACCCCCCGAAAGGGGGGGGGGGAACGTTGGTTCTCCCATCGCCGCCCCCCACCCCCAAATAGGTGGGGT
>NZ_JBVHLF010000014.1:45890-82883 GCF_055559155.1 Kitasatospora sp. NPDC024654 | reverse complement strand
TGGTTTTCTGGTTAGGAAAGAGCAAGCTGGGAGGAAACAAGTAGGTCCGAAACCCGCTACCCCCGCGGTCCGACCCCCCCCCCCCCCCCCCCCGCCCCCCCGGCCCCCCCCCCCCCCCCCCGCGCCGCCCGGCGACCCTGGCGTCGTTCCAGCCACCCCGCGAAGGCGGAGAGCGACACGTTGATCATCACGTAGCAGCCCGCCGCCACCAGGTAGGTGGGCAGCACGCTGTGGTAGTACTCACCCAGCACCTGGGCCTTGTGGAGCAGTTCGAGATAGCTCACGACATAGCCCAGGGTGGAGTCCTTGAGCAGCCGGACCAGCTGGCTGACCAGCACCGGGACCAGCCGCCGAACCGCCTGCGGGATCACCACCCAGGTCATCGCCTGCCAGTAGGTCATGCCCAGGCTGTGCGCGGCCTCCGCCTGGCCGCGGTCCAGTGCCAGCACGCCGGCCCGGAACAGCTCCGCCAGCACCGCGGCGTTGCTCAGCACGATCGGGACCACCAGCTGCCAGAAGACCGGCAGGGTCAGCCCGGCCCGGGGCAGCCCGAACAGGAAGACGTAGAGCAACAACAGCAGCGGCACGGCGCGGAACAGCTCGACGTACCCGCGGGCCACCCCGCGCAGCGGCCGGTTGCGGCTGAGCCGGGCCAACGCGACCAGCGCGCCGACCGGGAAGGCGATCGCCGCGGCGACCGCCGTGACCACCAGGGTCTGTCCGATCCCGCCCAGCAGGAAGTTGATGATCGGCCACTGGGTGAACATCCGCCACTCACTGGCCGCGAGCTGCCCGTGCACGGCGAACTGCCGCACGGCCAGGGCGAGTAGCCCGGCGAGGAGCAGCAGCGACAGCAGCGTGGCGATCCGGATCCGCCGGCGACCCCGCGGGCCGGGCGCGTCGAACAGCAGGTGGGTCTCCTCGTTCACCGTCGGATCGCCACCCTTCGCTCGATCCGGCCGGTGATCAGCCCGGTGGACAGGGTGATCAGCACGTAGATCGCGGTGGTGACCGCGAAACTGGTCAGCGGGTTGTCGTACTTCAACGTCACCAGCTCGGACTGGCCGGTCAGTTCGGGCACCCCCACGGCGGCGGCCAGCGAGGTGCTGAGCGCCAGCCCGATGAAGATGTTGCCGAGCGGCTGCACCATCGAGCGCAGTGCCTGCGGGATGATCACATGCCGCAGCGACTGGGCGAAGGTCAGCCCGAGCGCGCGGGCCGCCTCGATCTGCCCGCGTGGCACGGTCCGCACGCCGGCCCGCAGCACCTCGCAGACGAAGGCCGCCCAGTACAGCGCCATGGTCAGCGTGACGGTGGTGAACAGCGAGTACAGCAGCCCGACTTCGGGCAGGCCGAAGACGAACAGCACCAGCAGGACCAGCAGCGGGATGTTGCGGAACGCCGTGACGTACCCGGTGCCGGCCAGCCGCAGCGGCGGCACCGGGCTGATCCGGCAGATCGCCAGCAGCAGGCCGAGCAGCACCGCGCCGGCGAACGCGAGGCCGGTCATCGCCAGGGTGAGCAACAGGCCGTGGCCGAGTTGGCCCAGCATCGGCCCGGTTTCGGTCGGCACCGGTGTCAGCTCCCCGCGGCCGAGCCGATCGCGGGCGGCGTGGGCGCCGCACCGGACAGCGCGGTACCGATGGTCGCCTTCCACAGCTTGGCCCAGTCGCCGTTGGTCTCGATCAGCTTCAGCCAGTCGTTGACGAAGCTCTTGAACTGCGGGTCGGCCAGCGGCAGCCCGATGCCGTAGGGCTCGTTGGTGAACGGCTGGCCGACCACCTTCACGTCCTTGTCCTGCGCGGCGTCACCCAACAACAGTGCCTGGTCCAGCACGTAGGCGTCGGCGCGGCCCTGCTCGACGGCCTGCTGGCACTCGGCGTTGGTCTGGAAGAGCATGATCCGGGCGCTCGGCGCGAACTGCTTGATGTCGTTCGCGGCGGTCGAGCTCGACTCCGTGCAGACGTTCTTGCCGTTCAGGTCGGCCGCCTTGGTGATGCCGGTGTTGTCCGCCTTGACCAGGATGGCGTCGCCCGAGGAGTAGTAGGGCCCGGCGAAGGCGACCTTCTTGGCCCGCTCGGGGGTGATGGTGTAAGTGGCGATGACGGTGTCCACCGTGCCGTTCTGCAGCAGCACTTCGCGTGTGGTGACGTCGACCTGGACCCGGTTCACGCTGGGCTTGCCGATGATGTAGGTCGCCAGCATGTCGGCCAGCCCGGCGTCGAAGCCGGTGACCTTGCCGGTGACCGGGTCCTTGAGCGAGAAGAGCGCGGCGGCGTCGGTGGAGCCGACGTTCAGCGTGCCGCGGGCCCTGATCTTCGCCATCAAACTGCCGGGCGGGATCGCCGAGGCGGGGGCCACCGGGGCGGCGTCCACCACCTGTTGGAAGGCGTCGCCCGGGCCGGCCGAGCCGCCGCCGGCGGCCGGCAGCTTGGCCGAACTCCCGCACGCGGCCAGGCCGGTGAGCAGCACCGCGGTGAGCAGCGCGACCGGGAGGGCGCGGGATCGGGCGGTCGGGTTCGAGCTCATGCTGAAGACTCCTTCGGGTGCGAGGGGTGGCTGGTGGCTACGGCCTCAGTGGTGCAGGATCCGGGAGAGGAAGTCGCGGGCCCGGTCGGTGCCCGGGCGGTCGAAGAAGACGTCGGGCGGCGCGGTCTCCAGGATCGCGCCCTGGTCCATGAAGACCACCCGGTCCGCGGCCCGCCGGGCGAAGCCCATCTCATGGGTGACCACCAGCATGGTCATCCCCTCGGCGGCGAGCTCGGTCATCACCTCCAGCACCTCGGTGATCATCTCCGGGTCGAGCGCCGAGGTCGGCTCGTCGAACAGCAGCAGCCGTGGGTCCATCGCCAACGCCCGGGCGATGGCGACCCGTTGCTGCTGCCCGCCGGAGAGCTGGGCCGGGTGGGCGGAGGCCTTGTCGGCGAGCCCGACCCGGCGCAGCAGCTCCACCGCCCGGTCGGCGGCCTCGGCCCTGGGGACGCCGCGCACCCTCGTCGGCGCGAGGGTGATGTTCTCCAGCACCGTCTTGTGACCGAACAGGTTGAAGGACTGGAAGACCATGCCGACCTGGGCGCGCAGCCGGGCCAGCTCGCGGCCCTCGGCGGGCAGCGGGACACCGTCCAGGGTGATCTCCCCCGAGTCGATGGTCTCCAGCCGGTTGACGCAGCGGCAGAGCGTCGACTTGCCGGAGCCGGAGGCGCCGAGCAGCACGACCACCTCGCCCGCGTGCACGTCCAGGTCGATGTCGCGCAGCACGTGCAGCTGCCCGAAGTGCTTGTTCACCGCGCGCAGCCGGAGCAGCGCTGCCGGGCCTGGACCGCTGTCGCTGGACACTCGGGCACCATCCTGTTCCTCGCACCGGACCGCCATCC
This sequence comes from Kitasatospora sp. NPDC024654, assembly GCF_055559155.1. Lineage (NCBI taxonomy): Bacteria > Bacillati > Actinomycetota > Actinomycetes > Kitasatosporales > Streptomycetaceae > Kitasatospora > Kitasatospora sp. NPDC024654. The sequence goes on along the minus strand of NZ_JBVHLF010000014.1, from coordinate 79,509 downwards.
TTACCCGTCAAGCTCCTGCGACGAACGGAAGATGACAGACCGTTATACGCGGGTACCGCCGGACGGGCGAACCGCTCGGCAACCCCGCCCACCACTGTGCGAGTTGTGACGGGATTCGGCCAACGGGGTGGCGGTTCGGGCCGGTTGCGGAGTCCGTCGATCCGGCGGACGCCGGGCGGACACCACTCCCCCCCGGCCGGCCGCGAGCGCGCCGGCCCCGCCGTCGGCGCGTCGTCGTCCGGCCACAGCGTCGCTTCGGTGACCGCGGCCGCGCGTCGGTGGAGGTGTCCGGCTTGGAGGCGCCCCCGCCGGTGGTGGCCCTTCCGGGACCGGCGTCCTCGTCAGGACCCCTGCGGATAGGTCCTGGTCACATCGCCCTTCTCGTCGGCCGCCAGGTACCCGCCACCGTAGGCGTTGTCGAGGTGGAGGCGGATGCTCGGTGCGCCGTCCATCAGGTCGGGGCCGATCACCAGGTAGCGGTCCGTCGGGTTGGGCACGTTCAGGGTCTCCTGGGCCTTCTGCCACAGCGCCGGGAGGGCGTCCCCGTCGAAGTCCCGCAGGTCCACCAGCTTGTCGAGGTCGGTCACCTCGCTGCCCGGCCGGCGGGTCGTCAGGCTGTTGACGCACGTGACGTCGTCGTACTCCGTCGTGCTGCCGGCCACGGGGACCCGGGCGTCCGCGCTGGTCTGGTGGATGTCCAGCTCGTAGACCTGGGTGCCGCCCATGGTCGAGCGCATCGCCGCGATGGTGGCGCGTACCCCGGCCGGGGTGGTCATGTCCTGCGGGGCAGCCGCACCGGGCGCCGTGGCTGCCGGCGTCGTCGGTGTGGCAGCCGGCGTCGTCGCCGTGGGGTCGGGCGGCGCGGCGGTGTCGAACCCGCCGGGTCTCATCATGAAGCTGTAGGTGCCGACCAGGGCGATCACCGTGACGGAGAAGACGGTCAGTCCGGTCCGCCAGCGCCGCAGGTACCGCGGGTCGCGCGGGCTCCTGCCGGGCGGGATCACGTCGGCGGGCACCTGCGCGGTCGCGGCGGGTGCGGGTGCGACGACGGCGGTGGGCGACGGCTGCGAGGCCGGCGGGGCCACCGGCGCACCTGAGCGCGACCTCGCGCTGCGGCGCGTGGTCACGTGCCCGCCAGACCAGGCCCATGCCCCCGCCGCCGAGGCGTTGCAGCAGTTCGAAGCGGCCGTCGATGAGCCGCGGATCCGGCCCCCAGTAGTCACGCACGACATCGTGGGGAGCCGGGCCGACGGCGCTGACCAGCGAAGCGGCCGGGGATCAGCCGAAGAGGTGGAACCAGCGGCGACCCGACAGCGGCGCCGACCCCGCGACCGGCGGGCCGCACGTTCAGGCAACTGCCGCTGACGCCCTGTCGGTCGCCAGCTTGACGGCCAGGACGCCGAGGACCGTGCCCGTCAGGTAGCGCTGGGCGCGGAGCCAGCCGGGACGGCGGGCGAGGAAGGTGGCGATGGTGCCGGCGGCCAGGACGACCGCGAGGTTGACGGTCAGGCTGACGGCGATCTGGATGCCGCCGAGGACGAAACCCTGCGGGAGGACGTGACCGGCCCGCACGTCGATGAACTGCGGGATGAGCGAGAGGTACATGACAGCGATCTTGGGGTTCAGCAGGTTGGTGAGCAGGCCCATGGCGAACAGTCGGCGGGGCGGGTCGGGGGCCGGCTCACCCGGCGCGAAGACCGACGCCCCGCCCGGCCTGAGAGCCCGCCAGGCGAGCCAGCCGAGGTAACCGGCGCCGGCGAGCTTCACCGTCAGGTAGAGCGCGGGAACGGCCAGGAAGACCAGCGACAGGCCGAGGTTGGCGGCGCTGAGGTAGACCAGGAAGCCGACGGCCACGCCGGCCAACGAGATCGCGCCGGCGCGCCGGCCCTGGGTGATGCTCCGCGAGACCAGGTACATCATGTTGGGCCCGGGCGTGAGCACCATGCCGAGCGACACCGCTGAGACGCCGAGGAGCGCGTTCGTTCCGATCAGGTAGCTCATGTGACAAGGATCAGCGGTGACGAGTGTTCAGCACCAGTGCGGATCTCTTCAGGGAACGCTTCAGTATCGCTGAAGCAATCGCCTTCAGTATCGCTGAAGCAATCGCTTCGACATCAGGCGCTCGGGCGGCTCGCCCTCCGCGACGGCGTCCTCGCTCGGGCCGACGTCGACGAAACCGTTGCGCTCGTAGAGGGCGACGGCGTGGGCGTTGTCCGCCTTGACGGCGAGCACCAGGACCTCGGCCCCCCGCTCGACGGCCCAGCGCTCGACCGCGCCGATCAGGCGGTCGCCGACCGCGCGGCCACGGCCCGACGGGCTGACCCAGAACGAGATCAGCTCGACCGCGCCCGGCTGCTCGCCCGGGACGCCGCTGGCCATGCCGACCGGACGGCCGTCCAGCAGGGCGATCAGGTTGTGCGAGCCGGGGATCTCCAACCGCGCCCGCCACTGCCCGGCCTGGTCGCCCTCGCCCTGCCACTGCGCCAGGGTGCTCCCGAAGGCGTAGGGCGCCTCGGCGAGCGCGGCGAGGCGAAGCTCGCGCCAGTCGGGCCAGTCGTCGGGGGCGAGCACTCGCAGCTCGACGTCGGTCGCGGTCACGGCGATCAGCTTGCCGTCCGGGCGACGGGACGGCAACCCCCGATCCACCGTCGCGCCGCCTCGTCCACGCCGCACCGGCCTGCCCCTCACCGTCGGCGGTGGGCGGCTCGGTAGTCGCTGGGGCTCAGGCCGTGGGCCGCCTTGAAGACACGGCTGAAGTGGGCGGGGTCCAGGAAGCCCCAGCGAGCGCCGATCGAGGCGACGGTGCGGTTGCCGGCGTACGGACCGGCCAGATCGCGTCGGCAGCCGTCCAGTCGGCGCTGCCTGATCCAGGCCGTGATCGTCGTCTCCTCCTCGGAGAAGAGCTTTTGCAGGTAGCGCAGTGAAACGTGGTGTGCGACGGCGATCCGCTCCGGGGAGAGCCCGGGGTCGGCCAGGTTCTGGTCGATGTAGGCGCGCACGCGCAGGAGCATGGTGCGACGAGCCGCCCGCGGGGCCTCGTTCGGGCGGGTCCGCCGTTCGGCCAGCATGGTGGCGAGCAGGTCCCCGGTGGTCCGGGAGAGGCTTTCGGCGCTGTCGGTGTAGTCGGCCGCGTGCCTGGCCAGTCGGCTGAGGAACGGCGAGACCAGCGCCCCCAGCCCTTCGGCGGCGGAGAACCTCGTCGCGGTCAACTCGCCGGTCTCGCCGCTGTCCAGGTGGGCCAGTCGGTGCGGCAGCATGAACTCGAGCATCGCGAAGCCCCCGCGGCACACGAGTGTGTAGGGACGGGTGGTGTCGTAACAGGCGATGTCCCCGGGGGACAGCACCGTCTCGCGACCGTCCTGCCTGACGACCACGCTGCCGCGTTCGAGCACGCCCACGAGGAGGTACTCGCCCTCCGAGCGGGCGATCAGCCGCGCCGTGCGGTCGACCCGGTTCGCGTCGGCCGACACCTCGGACACCAGGACGGCTCCGAGGCGATCGGCCTTGAGCAGCCCCCGGAACGGCTCGTCCTGGAGCGGCTCGACGTGAACAGGCACGAAGCTGTCGCAGACGACGTCCTGCCAGAACGCGCGCCGCTCCGCCTCGGCGTGGTCCTGCGTCCGCAGCAGAACGGTCACGACTCGCCCTCTCTCCCGTGCCCGCCACGCGGGGCTGTTCCGGTGCTGCTTCCGGACGTTGCTTCCGGACGCCGCGTGCAGCCGCAACGCCGCCGGCCGCCGGCGGATTCCCGTGCGCGTCCCGACAAGGGCGCGTGCGCGCCGCGCCAAGCCGGTCCCGGTCGCGCCGGGCATCGTGGACGCGTTCGACGGGCCGGCCCGTCGGGGTGGGACGCCGAGCCCACCAACCACCTCGTGAGGAGACACCCGATGCCTTTCGCACCAGTCAACGGTCAGCACCTGTACTTCGAGGACAGCGGGGGCGACGGGCCCGTGGTCGTGTTCAGTCACGGCAACCTGATGAACCGTCAGATGTGGGCGCCGCAGGTCGACGCGCTGCGCGGTGGGTTCCGTTGTGTGGTGTGGGACGAGCGCCTGCACGGCCGTACCAAGGACGACGGCGCGCTCCACACCTACTGGGATTCCGCCGCCGACCTGCTGGGCCTGCTCGACCACCTCGGCGTCGAGCGCGCCACCCTGGTCGGGCACTCACAGGGTGGGTTCCTGTCGCTTCGCGCGGCACTGCGCGCTCCCGACCGGGTCAAGGCCCTGGTCCTGATCGACACCGCGGCGGTGGCCTGGCCGCAGGAGGCCCTGGCCCAGATGGGCGGCATCAGCGACGGCTTCCGGGCCGGGGGTCCGGCCGCGGTGGCTCCGGTCCTGCTCGACATGCTGCTGGGGAAGCCGGAGATCCACCCGGACTGGCTGGGCAGCTGGCAGGAGCAGCCCCGGCAGCGGCTGGCGGACGCGGTCGCCGTACTGATGGGCGTCGACGACGTCTCCACCCGTCTCGGCGAGATCACCCAGCCGGCTCTGATCGTGCACGGCGAAGCCGATCTGCCCGTCCCGCTCCCGCTGGGCCAGATGCTGCGCGACCGCCTGCCGGGAGCCGTGGAGCTGGTCGTGGTGCCGGACGCGGGACACACTCCGAACCTCACCCACCCCGAGCAGGTCAACGGTCCGTTGACCGCCTTCCTGCGACACCGTGCCTGACCCGGGCGCGGAGGACCCGTTCCGGTCCCCCTCGGCGGCGTCGGGACCCGGGCCGGAATCCACCACCGCCCCACTCACCCTGATCCCGCTTCCGTCCCTCCTCGGAGCACCCATGCCCGCACGGCTCACCGACCCCGCCCTCCTGCCCGTCGCCTTCCAGGAGGCGATGAACTCCCACGATGCCGACCGCGTCCTGGCGCTGTACACCGCGGACGCCACCATGCGCACGGTCACCGGCGAGGTGATCACCGGCACCGCCGCGCTGCGGCACGAGGTCGAGCAGACCCTCGCCGCCGAACCCCGCATCGCCAACACCATCCGCCACGTCCTCGTCGGCGACGGGACCGCCCTGGTCGTCGTCGACTGGGAGCTGCGGCTGACGGCCCCCGACGGCAGCCGGATCACCGCGACCGGCACCACCGCCAACGTCGCGCGCCGTGACCCCGACGGCACCTGGCGGTTCACCATCCTCAACCCCACCGGCACGGACTGACCGGTACCGGCTGGCCGCTCACGGAGATCCGTCATGAGCGGCCGGCCCGCTCGCCCGAGCACGGGGTCGGCACAACCGCCGGACGACGGGCGGCTGTTCGCCCTCGACACGGTCAGGCTGGAGCCGGCCGGCTCCGGCGTCACCGGTCCGGCCGTGCTGGCCGGGCACGATCTGGTCGCCACGTTCTACGCGGTCCGCCCGCTGGCGCCCGCCGCCGAACTCGCCGACGCACCGCACGGGGCGCTGGACGGCTGCGGCCTGCTCCACGGCGTGAGCGTGCTGCCCGAGGACGCCGGGGTCTGGCTGCGGGTGCTCGGCGACCACTCCCCCGCCGTCGCCGCGGCCGTCCGCCGGACCTGGGACGCCGCCCGCCGGCTGCTGATCGGCACGCCGGCGCCACCGTCCCACAAGTCCTGACCGCCACCACCCCCCACCCCTCCCGATCCGGAGACTCCTCGGATGCCCACCACGCTCGACACCGGCAACACCGCGTGGCTCATGGCGAGCACCGCGATGGTGCTGCTGATGCCGCCAGGCCTCGCCTTCTCCTACGGCGGCATGGTGAAGACCAAACACGTCCTCGTCATGCTCAAGATGGGCTTCGGCTGCGTGGTGCTGGTCGGCGTCATCTGGTTCACCCTCGGCTACACCCTGGCCTTCGACCCGGACATCGGCGGCCACGGCCTGATCGGCGGGCTGAACCACGCCTTCATGTCCGGGGTCGGGCTCGACAGCCGCACCGGCGACACCCCGACCGCGATCTTCTCGGTCTTCCACATGTCCCTCGCCATCGTGACGGTCGCGCTATCAGCGGCTCGGTGGCGGGCCGGGCCCGGATGAACGGCTGGCCGGTCTTCGTCTGCGCGTGGACCCTGCTGGTGTACGCGCCGATGGCGCACTGGGTGTTCTCACCGGACGGCTGGGTCGCCGAGCAGGTCGGCGCGGTCGACTTCTCCGGCGGCACGGTGGTCGAACTCGGCTCCGGCGCGGCCGGGTTGGCGCTCGCCCTGGTCGCCGGCAGGCGCACGGACTTCGACCGGCAGCCGATCCGTCCGCACAACCTGCCGCTGGTGGTGATCGGCCTCTCGCCGCTCTGGTTCGGCTGGTTCGGCTGGTTCGGCTTCAACACCGGCTCCTCGCTCGGCGTGCCGGGCGCGGCGGCGATGGGTTTCGTCAACACCCAGGTGGCGGCCGGCGCGGCCCTGGCGGGCTGGGCGGCGACCAGTTGCTGGCGCACCCGGCAGGTCGGGCTGCTCGACATCAGCATGGGCGCGGTCACCGGCATGGTCGCGATGACCCCGGCGGCCGGTGACATCACCCCGCTCTGGGCCACCGTGATCGGCTTTCTGGCTGGCCTGACCTGCGCGTTCGCGATCAGCTGGAAGTACCGCTCGGGGTGGACGACACCCTCGACGTGGTCGGCATCCACGGCTGGGGCGGCCTGTTCGGCATGGTGATGGCCGGGCTCGCCGCGACCGGGGTGATGAGCGGCAGGAAGGGCCTGTTCTACGGCGGCGGTTGGGACCTGCTGGGCAAGCAGCTGGTCGCGGTGCTGGTGCTCGGGCTCTTCTCGTTCGGGACGACCGCGCTGATCGGCAGGGTGGTCGACCGCACGGTCGGCCTGCGCCAGCCGAGCGGCGGCCACCAGGAGCGCGAGCAGGTCCACCAGAACGACTGGCACGAACGGTTCAAGGAGATCGCCGACGCGCTGCGCGGCAGCGGCGAGCTCGACGGGAGCGGCGGCGCGCCGGACCCGGGCGCGCCGCTCGACCAGGTCCGTCGGATGCTGATCGCCGATCCGGAGCACGGCCGGGACTGACCCGCGCCGCTCCCGCGTGGTTCGGCGGGCCGTCCCCGGACGGTCCGCCGAACCACGTGCGTCAGGCCGCCCCGCCGGCGAGCCTCGCGTGGGCCGCCAGCACGGCCAGGTAGCGGCGGTGCACGTCGTCCTGGTCCGCCGGTTCGATCACCGACTCGGCACCGGCCCGCTCGATCATCTCCGCCTGGGCGAGCAGCACCTGCCGCTGCTCCGCCGTGCGGGTCTCCGTCATGATCTCGGCGAGCGCGTCCAGCTGCCGGATCAGGACCGCGGGCATGCCGTGCCCGGCCTGCCGGATCTTCTCGAACGAGCGCTGGACCAGCCGCTCGTAGCGCACCGGCACCGCCAGCACCCGGATGTAGCCCTCCTCGTCGCGGTGGACCGGGTTGGGCTGCCAGCTGGTCGCGATCCGACACAGCCCCTCGCCCAGCCAGTCGATGCAGGTCAGCGCGGTGAAGGTGTCGTTCACGGCGGTGGACAGGGCGCGGATGGCGATCTCGACCAGTTGGTCGACCGCGAAGGCGATGTCCTGGGCCAGCGTCCGGGACGGGCCGGTGACGTGCGCCCGGGCGAAGCTGCGGGCCACCTCGGGCGCCGCCTCCGCGGGCCACACCGTGGCCAGCTGGTGGCCCCGCACCAGGAAGTGCCCGGGACGGTGGTCCAACCGGATCACCGCGTCGAGGTCCCGGGCGATCCGCACCAGCGTCCGGTGCCGGACGAACTGCAGATATCCGCTGGCCGGCGCGGGAACCGTGCCGCCCGCGGCGTCCAGCCGGCCGTGCAGCTCGACCGCCGACGGCCCGCGTTCGGTGCCGCCCGCCCACTCCGGCTCGCCCGCGCCGGCCTCGATCGCCTCGGAGAGCTCGGCGGCGATGCTCGCGATCACGTGCGGCAGCTGGATCGAGGTGGCGATGTGGTGGATGAAGTAGATCAGCACCGCCAGGTCGGCCAGCACCAGCACCATGCACACGGTGATCGACAGGTGCGGCACGAAGTCGCCGCGCGGGCCCGGACCGATCGAGATCAGGGCGAGGATCGCGTACACGAAGGTGGCGACGAAGGTGCCCAGGGTCAGCTGGGTGGTGCGGTCGCGGATGAAGGTGCGCAGCATCCGGGGTCCGAACTGGGTGGAGGCCAGCGTCAGGGTCACGATCATGATCGAGAACACCACGCCGATGACGGTGATCAGCGCCGCCGCGATCGCCGCGAGGATCTGCCGGGCGGCGTCGGCCGTCCCGCTGATCACCCAGGTGGGCAGCAGCAGCGCGCCCCGGTACGCGGCCCGGTCCAGCGCCCAGGTGCCGTAGAACAGCGCCAGCGCGAGGACCACCTCCCCGGTGGGCACCACCCACAGGTTGGTCCGCAGTGCCTCCCTGCGCCACTGCGACTCCAGGTGGATCCCGCGGATCACCAAACCCACCGCCAGCCGTCGTCCAGGCCCTCCGCCTCGCCGTTTCCGCCCCCTGCCTTCCGTTCCCCGCTTCCACCGTAACCGGGCGATCGCGGTACGGCGCGGCGCCGCCGTAGCCCGGCCGAACTCCCGCTCGCTCTGGGCGAACTGCGCGGGCGTTGGCCCGGGCCGGGCGTTCCGCCATGCTGTGACCGACGAACGGGAGGGGACGGGGATGGCTGGGACCGCGGTGGTGGTCGGGGCGACCGGGCAGATCGGACGGGTCGCGGTGCGGCGGCTGGCGGAGGACGGCTGGCGGGTGACCGCGATCAGTCGCACCGCCGGGTCGGGGCCCGGCTGGCCGGACGAGCTGGGCGTGCGTTCGGTGCACCTGGACCGGGACCGGCCGGGCGCGCTGGCGGGCGCCCTGGGCGGGGGCTGCGACGTGCTGGTGGACGTCGTCGCCCAGGGCGCGGCCCATGCCGAGCAGCTGCTCGGGCTGCGCGACCGGATCGGCTCGGCCGTGGTGGTGTCCTCCGCCAACGTCTACGTGGACGGGGCCGGGCTGGGCTTCCAGAACGCGGGGCCCGGCTTCCCCGCCTACCCGGTGCCGATCGGCGAGGACCAGCCGACCGTCGCGCCCGGCGACGACTCCAACCCCACCCGCAAGGCCGCGCTGGAGCGTGCCCTGCTGGCCGACGGCGCGCTGCCGGTCACCCTGCTGCGGGCCGGCGCGATCCACGGGCCGGGCTCGCCGTTGCCGCGCGAGTGGTTCTTCGTCAAGCGGGCGCTGGACGGCCGCCGGGTGCGGCTGCTGCCGTACCGCGGCGAGAGCCGCTTCCACCCGGTGGCCAGCGCCAACCTCGCCGAGCTGATCCGGCTGGCGGCGGCGCGGCCCGGCAGTAGGGCGCTGAACGCCGGTGACCCGGAGGTGCCGACGGTCCGGGAGATCGCCGCCGCGCTGGACGCCGTGCTCGGCTTCGAGGCCGAGGAGGTGCTGGTGGACGGCCTGCCGGCGGACGGGATCGGGGAGACCCCGTGGTCCACGCCGAGGCCGGTGGTGCTGGACATGGGCCGGGCCGAGCGGGAACTGGGCTACCGGGCGGTGACCGGCTACCCGGAGTCGCTGCCGGAGACCGTCGAGTGGCTGGTCCGGGTCACCGCGGAGCGGCCGTGGCAGGAGCTGTTCCCGATCCTCACCCGGGCGCTCGGCCCGTACGCCTTCGACTACGAGGCGGAGGACCGCTGGCTCGCCACGCGGTGAGCGGCGGGCCGGGGCGGTCCGTGCCGGCGAACAATCCGGTACGGGCCGCCCCGGCCCGGCCGATAGAATGAGGTCAGCCCGCAGGCCGCCCCACCGTCAGGTGCGGTGGCGCCCGGGTCCGCCGCATCCACGGCGACGGCCGCAGACCAGCGCCCGGTGCTCCGCGGAGGACCGGCGCCACCGACATGAATGGGAGCATCCCAGGATGGCTCGACACCTGATCACCAGCGCGCTTCCCTACATCAACGGGATCAAGCACCTGGGGAACATGGTCGGGTCCATGCTCCCGGCGGACGTCTACTCCCGCTACCTGCGCCAGCGCGGCCACGAGGTGCTCTACATCTGCGCCACCGACGAGCACGGCACCCCCGCCGAGCTGGCCGCCAAGGCCGCCGGCCTGCCGGTGAGCGAGTTCTGCGCCCAGCAGCACGACGCGCAGAAGGCCATCTACGACGGCTTCCAGCTCTCCTTCGACTACTTCGGCCGCAGCTCCTCGCCGCAGAACCGCGAGATCACCCAGGAGTTCGCCCGCGAGCTGAAGGCCAACGGCTTCATCGAGGAGCGCTCGATCCGCCAGGTCTACTCGCTGGACGACGGCCGCTTCCTGCCCGACCGCTACATCGAGGGCACCTGCCCGCACTGCGGCTACGACAAGGCCCGTGGCGACCAGTGCGAGAACTGCACCCGGCTGCTGGACCCGACCGACCTGATCAACCCGCGCTCGGCGGTCAGCGGCAGCACCGCGCTGGAGGTCCGCGAGACCACCCACCTCTTCCTGCTGCAGTCCAAGCTGGCCGGCGAGGTCGAGGCCTGGATCGACGAGCACGGCAAGGACTGGCCCACGCTGGCCTCCTCGATCGCCCGCAAGTGGCTGACCGAGGGCCTCAACGACCGCGCCATCACCCGTGACCTGGACTGGGGGGTGCCGGTCCCGGCCGACGTCTGGCCCGAGCTGGCCGCCGAGGGCAAGGTCTTCTACGTCTGGTTCGACGCCCCGATCGAGTACATCGGCGCCACCCGGGAGTGGGCCGACCAGGCCCCGGCCGAGCGGGACTGGAAGTCCTGGTGGTACCAGGCCGACGACGTCCGCTACACCGAGTTCATGGCCAAGGACAACGTCCCGTTCCACACCGTGATGTTCCCGGCCACCATCATCGGGACCAGGGCGCCGTGGAAGAAGGTCGACTACGTCAAGGCCTTCAACTGGCTGAACTACTACGGCGGCAAGTTCTCCACCAGCCAGCAGCACGGCATCTTCACCAACGCCGCGCTGGAGCTGCTGCCCGCCGACTACTGGCGCTACTTCCTGATGGCCAGCGCGCCGGAGTCCGACGACACCAGCTTCAGCTGGGAGATCTTCGCCTCCACGGTCAACAAGGACCTGGCCGACACCCTCGGCAACTTCGTCAACCGGGTGCTCTCGTTCAGCCTCAAGCGGTTCGGCGACACCGTCCCGGCCGGCGCCGCGGCCGGCGAGGCCGAGCAGCGGCTGGGCGAGGAGGTCGCCGGCCTGCTGGCCGAGTACCAGCGCCACCTGGACGCGCTGCAGTTCCGCAAGGCCGCGCAGGCGCTGCGCGCGCTGTGGAGCGCCGGCAACTCCTACCTGGAGACCAAGGCCCCCTGGCTGGAGATCAAGACCGACGAGGCGGCCGCCGCGCTCACCCTGCGCACCGCGATGAACCTGATCCACCTGTACGGGGTGGTCTCGGCGCCGTTCATTCCGGCCACCAGCGCCACCATGCGCGCGGTCTTCGCCTCGGCGGACTCCGTCGAGCCCGCCTGGGTGAGCGAGGAGCAGGCCACCGCACTGGACTTCGTCGCGGCCGGCACGCGGTTCACCGTCCCGCCGGTGCTCTTCGCCAAGATCACCGACGAGGACCTGGCGGCCTGGCGGGAGCGCTTCGGCGCCGAGTGACACGAGCGGGGGGCTGGCATGCGGTTACTGGTGGTCGGCGGGACCGGCTTCCTCGGTCGGCACGTGGTGGCCGAGCTGGCCGGGCGCGGCCACCAGGTCGCCGTGCTCTCCCGTCGCCCGGACGCGCCGGCCGGCGAGGCCCTGACCGGCGACGCCCAGCGGCTCACCGAGGACGACTGGGCCGCGCTGTTGCACGGCCGGGACAGCGTGGTCTTCGCGGCCGGCGCGGACGACCGGACGGTCCCCAGGGCGCCCGCCGGGGCCTACTTCGACGCCGCCAACGTGGTGCCGGTGCGCCGGCTGCTGGCCGGCGCCCGGCGGGCCGGCTGCCGCACGGCGGTGCTGCACGGCTCGTACTTCACCGCGATCGCCCGGCAGCGCCCGGAGCAGGCGCTGGACCGGTACCACCCGTACGTCCGCAGCCGGCTGGCGCAGGCCCGAGTGGCCCGGGCGGCGGCCGGTCCCGAGCTGCCGGTGGCGGTGCTGGAGATCCCGTTCGTCTTCGGCGCCACCCCCGGCCGACGGCCGCTCTGGGCGCCTCTGGTGCCCTGGCTGCGCTCGCCCGGCCCGCTGTTCGCGCCGCCCGGCGGCACCGCCGCGGTGACCGTACGGACGGTCGCCCGGGCCACCGCCGAGGCGCTGGAGCGGGCGAGCGGCGGGGACCACCCGCTGGCCGACCAGAACCTCCGCTGGGCCGAGTTGCTCGCCCGGTTCGCCCGGGCGGCCGGCCGCCGCGAGCCGGTCCGGGTGCACCGGCTGCCACCCGGTCTGCTGCACGGCGCCCTGCGCGCCACCGGCGCCCTGCACCGGCTGCGCGGGCTGGAGGCCGGCCTGGCCCCGGGCCGGCTGGCCGGGCTGCTCGCCGGCGAGCTCTACCTGGACACCGGTGCGTTCGGGCTGGCCCCCGACGACCTGGACGCCGCGCTGCGTGAGACGGTGGCCGCGTCCCTCCGGTAGCCGTCAGGAGAGCACCCGGCGGCGGAAGTTGCGCAGGCCCAGGCTCAGGAAGAGCACGCAGAAGCCGAAGAGCACCGGGTAGACGACGTACAGGTGCATGTGCGAGGCCGCGGTGAGCCCGGCCCGCATCCCCTCCGCGATGTAGATCAGCGGGTTGACCAGCACCAGGGTCTGCAACCAGGGGAACCCGTCGACCTGCACGCTGGCGAGCTTGACCCACTGGTAGTACGTGCCGCCCAGGAAGGTCAGCGGCAGCACCACGAAGCCGAACATCAGCCCGATGTTGCGCGGCTGGAAGGTGGTGCCCAGCACGAGTCCGAGCGAGGTCATCGCCAGGCAGGCCAGCGGGATCAGGGTGAGCACCACCCACCAGTGCACCCGCAGGTGCGCCTCCACCCCCGGTGCGTGCACCACTGCGGCGATCGGGAAGACGATGACCGCCGAGATGAGCCCCTGGGTCGCGCCCGACAGCACCCGGGCCACCGCGACCAGCCAGAGCGGGCAGGGCGCCTGCACCCGGTCCTCGATCTCCCGGGTGTAGCCGAACTCCTGGGAGAGCTGGATGGCCACCGACTGGATGCCCTGGAACATGATGGTGATCGCGACCACCCCGGGCACCAGCACGGTCGCGAAGGCGGACTCGCCGGCCCGGCCGCCGCCCCCGCCGATGCCCTGGCCGATGGTCGGGAAGACGTAGAGGAAGACGAAGACCAGCAGCAGCGGCTGCATGACGGTCCGGCCGACGAACTCGCCGAAGTTCTTGCGCAGCACCAGCAGGTCGCGTCTGATCAGCGCGCCGAGCGCGGCCCGGCTCGCCGCGAGGGCCGACCGGGTCGGCCGCGCGGTGATCACGGCGGAGGCGGCGGCGGTGGAGGTGGCGGACATCAGTCCCGCAGCTCCTTCCCGGTGAGGGTGATGAAGACGGTCTCCAGGGTCGCCTCGGTCAGTGAGAGGTCGGCGACCTCGAAGCCGCCGGACTCGGCCGTGTGCAGCACCCGCGGCAGCAACCGGTCCGGTCCGCCGCTCTTGACCTGGAGCTCCACACCGCCGTCCAGCAGCCGGGTCCGATGCACCCCGGCCACCTCGCGGGCCAGCCGCTCGGCCAGTGCGGCCGGCTCGCCGCTGGCCCGCACGGTGATCACGGTGTCCGCCTCGACCGCCTGCTTGAGCGCGGCCGGGGTGTCCAGCGCCAGCACCCGCCCGTGGTCGATGATCGCGACCCGGTCGCAGAGCTGGTCGGCCTCCTCCATGTTGTGGGTGGTGAGCAGGATGGTCTGGCCCTCGGCGATCAGCACGCCGAGGATCTCCCAGAGTGCCAGTCGGCTCTGCGGGTCCAGGCCGGCGGTCGGCTCGTCCAGGAAGAGCACGGCCGGCCGGTGGAAGATCGCCCGCGCCACCATCAGCCGCTGGGCCATCCCGCCGGAGAGCGCGTAGACCGAGGCGTCGGCCCACTTGGCCAGGTGGAAGCGGTCCAGCAGCTCGTCGGCGGTGCGCCGGGCCTGGCGGCCCGGCATGCCGAAGAGCAGGCCGTGGAAGTAGAGGTTCTCCCGCACGGTCAGCGCGCGGTCCAGGGTGTTCTGCTGCGAGACCACCGCGATGACCTGCTTGACCAGGGTGGGCCGGGCCACCACGTCGACGCCGCCGATCCAGGCCGAACCGGCGGTCGGGATCACCCGGGTGGTGAGCATGCCGACCGTGGTGGTCTTGCCCGCGCCGTTGGGGCCGAGCAGGCCGAACAGCTCGCCCTGGCGCACCGCGAGGTCGAGCCGGTCCACGGCGGGCACGGCGGCCTTCGGGTAGACCTTGGTGAGCCCGGCGGTCCGGATCACCGGCTCGGCGTCCGGCGGCGCACCGCGGGGCACCGTCCGCTGCTCTGCGGCCACGGGACACCTCGCTCCCCGGACCGGCCCGTCCCGCGCGGGCGACCGGTCCGCACATCACCCTCCACGATCCTCCGCCCCGGCGGAGCGGGCAACCGGCGCCCCTCGATCCGCCGGGCCGACCACCGCTAACCTGGGCCGGTGGATGTCCATGAGTCTTTGCTCGAACTGATCGGTGACACCCCGCTGGTCCGGCTGCGCACCCCTGGTGACGACCATTCGGCCCGGCTCTACGCGAAGTTGGAGTATCTGAGCGTCGGCGGCAGCGTCAAGGACCGGATCGCGCTGCGGATGATCGAGGACGCCGAGCGGCGCGGGCTGCTGAAGCCCGGCGGCACGGTGGTCGAGGCCAGCTCCGGCAACACCGGGGTCGGGCTCGCGCTGGTCGCCGCCGCCAAGGGCTACCGGGCGGTGATGGTGATCCCGGACAAGACCAGCGCCGAGAAGGCGGCCACCCTGCGGGCGCTGGGCGCCGAGGTGGTGGTGCGACCGGGGATGCTGCCGATCGACCACCCCGACCAGGTGGTCAACACCGCCACCCGGCTCGCCGCCGAGATCCCGGGCGGCTGGATGGCCGCGCAGTACGACAACCCGGCCAACCCCGAGGCGCACTACGCCACCACCGGGCCGGAGATCTGGCGACAGACCGAGGGCCGGATCACCCACCTGGTCTGCTGCGTGGGCACCGGCGGCACGATCAGCGGCACCGGGCGCTACCTCAAGGAGGTGAGCGGCGGCGGGGTCCGGGTGATCGGCGCGGACCCGGACTCCTCGGTGTACTCCGGCGGGGACGGCCGGCCGTACTTCGTGGAGGCGGCCGGGCGGTGGCGTCACCCGGAGACCCCGGAGGACTGCTGGCCGGCCTCGTTCCACCAGGAGGTGGTGGACGAGATCCTGCCGGTGACCGACCGCGAGTCGATCATGACGATCCGTCGGACCGCCCGTGAGTCCGGCCTGCTGGTCGGCGGTTCGGCCGGGACGGCGCTGGCGGCGGCCCGCCGGGTGGCGGCCCGGCTGGGTCCGGACGACCTGGTGGTGGCGGTGCTGCCGGACTCCGGAAAGCAGTACCTCAGCAAGTACTTCGACGACGGCTGGCTGCTGCGGCTGGGCTTCCTGGACGGCGACCCGGCCACCGTCCGGGTCGTCGACGCGCTGACGGACGGCGAACGCGCCCGGCCACTGCCGTACCTGCACCGGCACCGCACGGTCGGCGAGGCGCTGGCGGAGCTGCGGGCCCGGGAGGCGGCCGGCTCGGAGCCGGTGCTGCCGGCCGGGCCGGCTCCGGTCGGCCCGAGCCGCCGGCCGACCGCGCCCGAACTGGTCGGCGCGGTACGGCTGGTGGAGCTGGCCGAGGCCGTGGCGGCGGGCCGGGTCGGGCCGGACCAGCCGCTCGACGAGCAACTCGGCGCGCCGCTGCCGCAGTTCGGCGGCGGCGAGAGCGCCGAGCAGGCGCTGGCCACGCTGCGATCGGCACCGGACGCGACCGCCGTGGTGCTCCACGACGGCCACGCCGTCGGCCTGGTGACCGAGGAACAGCTGCGCGCGGCACTCGGCAGGCCCTAGACCGGAGCCGCCGCCCGGGCGGTGCGGCGCAGCCGTTCGGCCGCCGGATCGGGCACCGGAACGGCGGCCAACAGGCGCTGGGTGTAGGGGTGCTGGGGGGACGCGTAGAGGGTGTCGGCGTCCCCCAGCTCGACCAGCCGGCCGCGGTGCAGCACCGCGATCCGGTCGCTCACCTGCCGGACCACCGCCAGGTCGTGCGCGATGAAGACCAGGGTCAGCCCGAACTCGGCCTGTAGTTCGGCCAGTAGCCGCACCACCTGGGCCTGGGTGGAGACGTCCAGCGAGGAGACCGGCTCGTCGCACACCAGCACTCGCGGCCGCAGCACCAACGCCCGGGCGATCCCGACCCGTTGGCGCTGGCCGCCGGAGAGCTCGTGCGGATGGCGGTCGTACCAGGCCGGGTCCAGGCCGACCCGCTCCAGCAGCTCGCCGACGGTCTGCCGGGCCTCCCGCTCGCCGACCCGCCGCTGCACCCGGAGCGGGTCGGCCACCGCGTCACCGATGGACCGCCGGGGGTTGAGCGAGGAGAGCGGGTCCTGGAAGACCATCTGCAACTCCCGCCGGATCGGCCGTAGTTGCCGCTCACTCCGGCGCGCCAGGTCGCGGCCGGCGAAGGTGATCCGGCCGGCGGTGGGCTCCAGCAGCCGGACCAGCAGCCGGCCGAGCGTCGTCTTGCCGCTGCCGCTCTCCCCCACCACGCCGAGCGCCTCGCCGCGGCGCAGCGTGAGGTCGATGCCGTCCAGGGCGACCAGCCGTTCGCGCCGGCCGAGCGGGCCACGGGCGGCCCCGGGGTACTCCTTGCGCAGCCCCTCGACGCCGAGCAGCACCTCCCGGTCCTCGGGCACCGCCACTCGCTCCCGGACCGCATCCAACCTCGGTACGGCGGCGACCAGTTCGCGAGTGTACGGCTCACGCGGCGCGCCCAGCAGCCCGGCCACCGCCCCCTCCTCCACCGCCCGCCCGTCCCGCAGCACCAGCACCCGGTCGGTGCTGCCCGCCACCACCCCCAGGTCGTGGGTGACCAGCAGCAGCGCCATCCCCCGCTCGGTGCGCAGCTCGTGCAGCAGGTCCAGGATCTGCGCCTGGACGGTGACGTCCAGCGCGGTGGTCGGCTCGTCCGCGATCAGCAGCTTGGGCTCGCAGGCCAGCGCCATGGCGATCAGCGCCCGCTGGCGCATCCCGCCGGAGAACTCGTGCGGGTGCGCCCGGGCCCGCCGGGCCGGGTCCGGGATCCCGACCCGGTCCAGCACCCGCACCGCCCGTTCCCGGGCCACCCGCCGACCGGCGCCGGTGTGCACCCGGTACACCTCGGCGATCTGGTCGCCGATCGACCAGTACGGGTCGAGCGCGGAGAGCGGATCCTGGAAGACCATCGCGGCCCGGGCCCCCCGCAGCGCCCGCAGCTCGGCCTCGTCGGCGGTCAGCACGTCGGTGCCGTCCAGCCGGATCGAGCCGCGCACCTCGGCCCCGGTCGCCCGGTGCAGGCCGAGCAGCGCGGAGGCCACCGTCGACTTGCCCGACCCGGACTCGCCGACCAGCCCGAGCGCCTCGCCCTCGGCCAGCCGGAAGGAGAGGTCGTCCACCGCGGTCACCGGCGTCGGCCCGCCGAACCGGACCGTCAGCCCGTCCACCACCAGCAGTTCCGTCACCGCAGCACCACCCGGGGGTCGGCCACCGCGTAGAGCACGTCCGCGCAGGCGTTGGCGATCACGATGAAGAAGCCGGCGATCAGCGTGATCCCGACCGCCACCGGCAGGTCGACCTTGTCCACCGAGTCCACCAGCAGCCGGCCGATCCCGTCGAACCCGAAGACGGCCTCGGTGAGTTGGGCCCCGCCGAGCAACCCGCCGAGGTCCATCGCGAGCATCGTGAGCACCGGCGTGAAGGCCGCGCGCAGCGCGTGCCGGACCACGATCCGGCGTTCGGTCAGCCCGTAGGCGCGCCCGGTGCGAATGTGGTCCTCGGCCAGCGTCTCCAGCAGCGAGCTGCGGGTCATCCGGGCGTAGCTCGCCGCCGAGACCAGCGCCAGCGAGAGCCAGGGCAGCACCAGGTTGCCGGCCCAGGCCACCGGGTCCTGGGTGAGTGGCACGTAGCTGGGGAACGGCAGCCACCGCAGGTAGGCGCAGCAGAGCATCATCAGCAGCAGTCCGACCAGGAAGACCGGCATCGACATCCCGGCCAGGGTGAGCCCGGTGAGCGCCCGCTCGACGAAGGCGCCGCGGCGCAGCGCCGACAGCACCCCGGTGCCCAGGCCCAGCAGCAGCCAGATCACCGCGCCGCCGATCGCCAACGAGGCGTCCAGCGGCAGCCGCTGGGTGATCATGCCGAGCACCGGCTGGTCGGTCTGGAAGGACCAGCCGAAGCAGGGCGCCGCGCAGTGGGTGATGCCGGTGCCCGCGTCGAAGTCGCGGCCGGCCAGCAGGCCGTGCAGGAAGGTGGTGTACTGCTGCCAGAGCGGCCGGTCGGTGCCGAGCTGGTGGCGGACCACGGCCAGCCGGGCGCCGTCGCAGCCCTTGCCGCAGACCAGCAGCGCGGGATCGTGCGGGGCCGCGAAGAAGACCAGGTAGACCACCGCGGAGAGGACCAGCATGACGACCAGCGTGCTGACCGCTCGACGCACCACGAAGCGGATCACACCGCCACCCGCTCCCGTGAACGCGCCCGGCGCAGCCGGGACTTGGCGCGCGGGTCGAAGGCGGTGCGAAGGCCCTCGCCGAGCAGGGTGAAGGCCAGCACGGTACTGAAGAGCAGCACGGAGGGCAGCAGCACGTAGGTCGGGTCGGCCAGGTACCAGGTGGTGGCGCTGGAGAGCATCTGCCCCCAGGAGGGGGTCGGTGGCCGCACCCCGACCCCGAGGAAGGAGAGCCCGGCCTCCGCCGTGACGTTGCCGGGCAGCAGCACCGCGGCGTAGGTGATCACCGGCGCGGCCAGCGCGGGCAGGATCTCCCGGCGCGCGGTGCGCCAGGCCCGGGCGCCGCTGAGCCGGGCCGCGGCGACGTGGTCGAGCCCGCGCAGGGTGAGCACCTGGCCGCGCACCAGCCGTGCGGTGCCGCCCCAGCCGAGCACGCCGAGGACCAGCATCAGCAGCACCGGCCGGGGAAACGACCCGGGCACCACGGCCATCAGCGAGATCGCGAAGACCAGGCCGGGGAAGGCGATCACCAGGTCCATGGTCCGGCTGAGCAGGGTGTCGGCCAGCCGGTTGCCGAGGCCCGCGGCGAGTCCGCAGGCCACCCCGAGCAGCACCTGCACCGCGGTCGCGCCGACCGCGACGGAGAGCGAGATCTGCGCGCCGTAGAGCAGCCGGGCCAGCACGTCGCGGCCGGTGCCCGGCTCGACGCCGAGCCAGTGCCGGGCGCTGACCCCGCCGAACGGGCCGATCGGCACCCCGCCGGTCGCCGAGTCGATCAGGTCGTTGTGGAAGGCCGTCGGGTTCTGCCCCTCCAGCCCGGTGATCAGTGGCGCGGCGGCCGCCGTCAGGACCAGCAGGGCGACCACGCCCAGCGCCGTCATGGCCGCCCGGTCGGCTCGCAGCCGCCGCCACACCGGATGGTTCCCACCCACCTGCCGGCTCCCCTACTTGACCGAGATCCGGGACAGGTCGTACATCCCGTTCCACTGACTGACGTAGGCGTTCTTGACGTCCTTGCCGACCAGCATCTGGTAGATCGGGTGGTAGAGCGGCACCGTCCAGGCCTGCTTGCCGAGTTGGGCGTCCAGTGCCCCCCAGGCCCGGGCCGCCCGGGCCGGGTCGGTGAGCCGGTTGGCGGCGTCGATCTCGGCGTTCACCTGCGGGTCGTCGAGCTGGGCGGAGTTGAAGTTGCCGCCGGCTTCGAGGATCTGTCGGCCGTCGAAGATCGGGGCCAGGAAGGGCCCGCCGGAGGGCCAGTCGGCGCCCCAACCTCCGATGAAGAACCCCGGTTCGCTGGACGGGAGTTGGGTCTTGGTCTGGTAGTCGTCGTCGTCCAGCGGGTCGAGCTTGACGGTGATGCCGGCCTTCTGCAGGGCCTGCTGCACGGCGGTGGCGACCGCCGGTCCGGTGTCCCCCGGCGTGGTGGAGTGGGTGAGCGTGATGGTCAGCCCGTTCGGGTAACCCGCCTGCGCCAGCACCTGCTTGGCCTCGGTCGGGTCTCCGCTCGGGCCGGCCGGGAAGTAGTCGTAGGGGGTGTAGCCGAAGGCCGGCTGGTCGGGCAGGAAGGTGGTGGCGGGCTTGGCCAGCGCGCTGCCGCCGACCGCGTTGATCACCGCCTGGCGGTCGACGGCGTACGAGATCGCCTGCCGCACCAGCGGGTTGTCGAAGGGCTGCACCTTGGGGTTGAAGGCCAGGTACTGGGTGGCGCCGAAGTCACCCACCGCGACCCGCTTGCGGAGCGAGGGGTCGCCGTTCAGCCGGGCCAGCACGGTGGCGTCGATGTTGGTGTCGCCGCTGACCGCACGGGCGTCGTCGCCACTACTGGCCACCAGCCGTTGGTTGATCACCGCCGGGTCGAGCCCCGAGGTGTAGACGATCTTGTCGGGGCAGGCCAGCCGCTGGTCGTCGATGCTCCGGCTCCAGTACGGGTTGCGCCGCAGCACGATGTTCTTGCCACTGTCGTTGCTGACCACCTCGTACGGGCCCGAGGAGATCGGGTGCTTCTGGTAGTCGGTCCCGGTGTCCTTGTCGCGCGGCACCGGGGCGAACTGGGTGGCGGTGGCCAGGTACGGGAAGTCGCCCTCGGGCTTGGTGAGCCTGAAGACGATGGTGGCGCTGTCGGGTGTCTCGATCGAGGCCAGGTCGCCACCACCGTTGTAGGGCCCCTGGTACTGCTCGCCGCCGACCAGCCAGTCCCGCAGGTACGGTGGCCCGCCCGGCAGTTGCGGCGAGAAGGAGCGCTCGATCCCGTACTTGATGTCCTGCGTGGTGATCGGGGTGCCGTCCTCGTACTTCAGCCCCGGCCGCAGGTGGTAGGTCCAGACCGTCGCGTCCTGGCTGGGCTCGCCGGTGTCGGTGGCGAGGTCCGGCACCACCCTGGCGCTCTCCGGCCCGCCGGTGGTGTGGTCGCGGGTGGTCAGGGTGCGGAAGACCAGGGTCGGCACCTTGCCACCGCCGGAGGTGTAGAGCTCGGCGGGGTCGAACTTGCCCTGCCCGTTCTGCGCCAGCACGGTCAGCGTCCCGCCCTGGCAGGTGGCGGCGTCGAAGGCGGTGCCGGACGAACCGGCGCCACCGCCGTGGCCGCAGGCCGTGGCGAGCCCGACCAGTGCGACGAACCCGGCGGCCGCGGCCACCACCCTGCGCATGCTCATGAACACCTCTTGGAGACAGCCCGGTTGGCCACGGCGGTCCGGTCGACCACAACCGGACAGGGACATGACGAAGACTCTGCGGGGCCGAAGCGGAGCGGTCAAGACCGCCGGATGATCTGCCACACGCCCGCGACAGGAGGACACCGGAGAACATCAAGTGGCTGAAACAACACCCTGGTTGAGCCCGGCCGAGACGATTACCGTCGGGGGGACCGGCTCACCGCCAGGAGGATCGATGTCCCTCGACCACAGCGACGCGCCCGCCGAGACCCCGTTGATGCCGCTGCACTGCCTGCGGCGGACCCCGCCGGGCCCGCCCGTCCTCGCCACCCTGCGCACCGGCACGCCGGTCTGGGTCGCCCGGCGGCACGCGGACGTCCGGCAGGTGCTCACCGACCCGCGGCTCGGCCGCGCGGGGCTCTACGCGCCCGACGCGCCCGCCCTGACCCCCTATCCGAACCTGGTCGACGACCCCGAGGGCATGCTCAACCTGGACGGCCCCGAGCACCAGCGGCTGCGCCGCACCGTGCAGCGGGCCTTCACACCGCGCGCCATCGCCCGCTGGCGCCCCTGGGTGGCCTCGGTGGTCGAGGACCTGCTGAACGACCTCACCGACGCCGGACAGCCCGCCGACCTGGTGGCCGCCTTCACCCGTCCGCTGCCGATCGCGGTGATCAGCCGGCTGATGGGCCTGGACGGGCTGGACCTCAAGCGACTCGGCCACTGGAGCGACCACGCGCTCTCCGCCACCGCGCACAGCGCCGAGGCGGTCCAGGAGGCGCTGGCCGAGTTCGGGGCCTTCTCCGCCGCGCTGATCGCCGAGCGGCGCGCCGAGCCGGGGGACGACCTGGTCAGCAGCCTGGTCCAGGCCGCCGACGAGACCGGCGAGGTGACCGAGCAGCAGCTGGTGCTGCTGGTCTGCGGCCTGGTGGTGGCCGGCCACGAGACCACCATGACCTCGCTCGGCAACGCCCTGGTCTACCTGCTGACCGAGGCCCGGTCCGACTGGCAGCGGCTGGCGGCCGGCGAGGCGGAGGCCTCGGCGGCGGCCGAGCAGCTGCTGCGGACCATCCCGCTGGGCGACCAGCTGACCACGCCCGGCCTGCTCCGGCGCGCCAACGAGGACGTCGAGATCGGCGGGGTGACCATTCCCGCGGGCAGCGTGGTGGCCGCCGACGCCGGCGCCGCCAACCTGGACCCGGAGGTCTACCCGACCGGGCTCGAGGGCGATCTGTTCGCGCCGCTGCCCGCCCCGAGCCTGACCTTCGGTGCGGGACCGCACCACTGCCTGGGCGCCTGGCTGGCCCGGATGGAGCTGGAACTGGCGCTGCACCGGCTCGCCCGCCGGCTGCCCGGGCTGCGGCTGACCGTGCCGCCCGAGCGGATCGAGTGGCGGCGCGGACTGCTCACCCGCAGCCCGCTGACCCTGCCGGCCGCCTGGTGAGCGCGGACCGGGCGCCGGCCCTGGTGGTCCGGGTGGACCGGGGGCGCTGCGTGGGGACCGGGCTGTGCGCGGCCACCGCGCCCGCCGACCTGACGCTCGGCGAGGACGGCCGGGCGCACCCCCGCCGCGAGCTCACCACCGCCGCCGAGGAGGTCACCGAGGCGGCCGAGCTCTGCCCGATGGAGGCGATCGCCGTCCATCGAGCGGACACCGGGGAGCTGGTCGCGCCCACCTGGTGACCGGGGTGCGGGGCTCTCCCTGGGCGGCCCCGCACCCCGGCAGGTCAGCGGAAGTCGCTCACCGAGCCGTGCGGACGGCCGGTCAACCCGCTGACCGGCACCCCGGTCCGCCGCCCCGGCGCCGGCAGCCGGCCGGCTCCGCCGACCAGCGGCAGGTGCAGCGCCGAGTTCGCCAGGTCCACAGTGACGGTCGGGGTGGTGTCCGGCGGGTCGATCAGCCCGTTGTCGGTCCCGGCCACGATCAGCGCCAGCCGGTGGCCGGCCGGCACCACGTGGTCGGTACTCGCCAGCTGCAGCGTGATGGTGTACGGCTGACCGGGCGTGAGCGTCACCCCGTGGTCCAGCGAGGCGTAGTGCCCCAGGTCGGCCCAGCCACGACTGAACACCGTCTCCTCCACCTGGGTGGTGTCGGCCGCGGTGTCCAGGAAGCAGGCACTGTCGCCGGCGGTGCTCTCACCCCAGCAGGAGCGGGTGGTCAGCGTGCTGATGCCCTCGCCGGCACCCTGGTAGTTCCGGATCGTGGCCGGCCCGAGGTCCACCAGCACCGCGCTGAGGTGCGCGCTGGTGGTGGAGGGCGTGACGGTCAGGGTGACCGAGCCGGTGCCGGACATCCGCAGGTCCCGGGTGAGCGGCCCGGTGGTGAAGGCGGTCTTCTCCGGCGTGTTCTGGTCCACCTCGGCGGCCCAGGTGTTCTCGCCCTTGCCGGGGTCGTCGGTGAAGGAGACCGTGCCGCTGCCGGCCGGCGCACCGAGCACGCCCGGGCTGAGCGCGAGGGTGCTGGTGACCGTGCCCGGCGCGGGCCAGCTCGCGTCGGTGCTCCACTGGTCCGGCGCGTGCTCGATGTCCGCCATCGGAGCGTTCTGGATCCCGTTGTCCACGCCCAGCAGGTAGTGGTCAAACCAGTTGTGCAGGGTGTTCACCCAGTCGGCGCGCCGGTAGTCGAACGGGTCGACGTGTCCGGTTTCGGAGAGCCAGATCTTCCGCTGCACCCCGTCGGCCGCCAGCGCGTTCCACCACTGGCCGAAGTTGATGGTTCGAACGTTCAGGTCCTGCATCCCGTGCACCACGAAGACGCTGGCCTTCACCTTCTTCGCCGCGGCCACGTAGTCGCGCTGCTGCCAGAGCGAGGTCCAGTCGCCGTCGTACGGCGCGCCGGCGGCGAGCTGCCGCTGCTCGGCGCCGCACTTGCCGCTGGCGCTCTGGCTCTCCACCTCGCCGGCCAGGTCGGCGGGGGTGCCGCTGTAGAGCGGCGCGCCCTGCGAGCGGTAGTAGTCGTACCAGGAGCTGATCGCCGAGATCGGCACGATGGTCTTCAGTCCGGCCACCCCGGTCGCGGCGACCCCGTTGGCGATGGTGCCGTCCCAGGACTTGCCGATCATGCCGACCGTGCCGTTGGCCCAGCTCGCCTTGACCGTGCTGCCACCGGTGAGCGCGCTGTACCCGGTGGCCCGGCCGTTCAGCCAGTCGATGACCGCCTTGGCCGAGTCGACGTCAGACTGGCCGCCGACGTCCACGCAGCCGTTCGAGCGGTTGGTCCCGGCCAGGTCGACCAGCACCACGGCGTAGCCGCGCGGCACGAAGTAGTTGTCGTAGAAGAGCGGGAACTGGACCGGGTGGCCCTGGCTGTCGTAGGTCTTCACCTGGTTCTCGTTGCCGCGCCCGCAACACGAGTAGTACGGGCTGGCGTCCATGATGACCGGGACCTTCTGGCCGGCCTTGGCGGGTTCGCTGGGCCGAATGATGTCGGCGGCCACCCGGTCGTGGTGACCGGCGCCGTCGGTGTCGAGTCCGGTGTCGACCCAGACGGTCTCCCGGACGGCGTTGGCATAGGAGTAGACGGGCTGACTGGCGCCATCGCGGACGGCGCTCGCGTGGGCCGAGGCGGGCGCGACCAGTGAGGCGGCGAGCCCGAACAGGAGGGTGGCGAGGACGGCCACCAGGCGTGAGCGACGGAGTATCACGAGCTGCACATTACCCAGACATGTCAATACCGACCCGTCAGGCCCCCCGCTCGGAACATCCGTTGCCACCCACCCTCCGAGGCTAGCGAGTTGGCCACCACCGGCACCAACTCACCAATGCTCCAGGGCCGTTGCCGTTCACCAGGAAACACGGCGCCGCCGCGAGCCCTGCGGGTCGCGGCGGCGAGTCCAACTCCCTTGCTACATGAGCGGATAGCTGCGGTGTCCGGAGGCCTCGTCGATCTCGCCGTGCGCCTTCTCGAACAACTGCTTGGCGAGATCCTGCAGCGCCCTGGCCGCCGCGATCTCCTCCCCGACCCTTGGCTGCGACATGTCGGACGGGTGACGACTGGTGTAGCCGTGGGCGCGCAGTTCGGTCCCGTCCCGCAGCCGGACCATCGCCGCGGCCCGGGTCTTGTTGTCGACCTCGTCGAACTCCAGCTCGATGTGCCATCCGACCAGCGTGTGCATCATCGCGTTCACCTCCTGAGGTACCTCTCCAGCGTGCGCCGTCGCCGCGTCAGACGCCAGGGACCACCCGCCCCACCCCCACCCGGGTGACCCAGTGCGATCCGTTCTCCGACGGAGCGTCACACGTTTGCACGCTCCGCAGTGGCGGAGCGACCGAGCGTGATTAACGGTGGTCAAAGCGCCACCCGGGACTTCCCTCAGGCCGACGACCGTCGCCGACCCGGGAGTGCTGCGAAAGGATTCGACTCATGCGTCGTGTACGTCAGCTCGCCGCCGCAACGATGATCGCTGCCGCTCTGGGGATGGCCGCCCCGGCCGCCTTCGCCGACGACCCGGGTGCCAAGAGCGACCAGAAGGTAAGCAACAGCCAGGACGATATGAAGGCCGGCGACCACAACAGCGGTCGTGACAACGACAACGGTCGTGACGACGACAACGGTCGTGACAACGACAACGGCAAGAGCAAGGGCAACGAGGGCAAGGGCAACGAGGGCAGGGGTGGCGAGGGCCGCGAGGAGCACGGCGGCCACGACCACGGCCGCGAGGACCACGGCGGCGACCGTGACCGCTGCGACCACGGCGGTGACCGCGGTGGTGACCGCGGTGGTGACCGCGGTGGCGACCGCGGCGGCCGTGGGGGCGACCGCGGTGACCGCGGTGACCGCGGTGGCGACCGTGGCGGCGACCGCTGCGACCACCGTCGTCCGCACGGTGGCGTCCACACCGGTGGTGGCTTCGCGGCCGTCGGTGGCAACCACAGCCTGGCCACCGGCAGTGCCCTGCTCGCCGGCGGTGTCGGTGTCGGTGCCCTGGCGCTCCGCCGCCGCAAGTCGAACGGCGCGGCCATCTGATCCGTCCGTTAGTCCGGCGGAACTCTGACGTCTCGCGCGCCGTGCCCCTCGGGGTTCGGCGCGCGGGGCGCGCTTCCATTTCCCACCCCCGGTACTCCCGGGATCCCCCGCACAGAAAGGCGCCTGCCTTGCCCAAGCAGCCTGCGGGGCCCGACGGGGCCTCGCCCCGCTACGAGCCGATGAGCCGCCTGCGCCGGTGCTCGCTGGTCGTCGCCATCCTGGCCAGTGTGCTCGGCGTCTTCATGATCCACCAGTCGCTCGGCACCGCCGCGCCGCTGCTGCCCCGGCCGCTCCGGCCGCCCGCGGTGGCCGACCAGAGCTCGCAGTCCGCCGAGCCCGGCGCCTCCGGCGTCCCCGAGCCTGCCCTCCCCGCCCCGGCCGCCCCTGACCCGGCTGCCCCCGACCCGGCCGCCGCGAGCCCCGCCGAGCCGGAGCAGCCCGACCCCGCACTCGCCCCGCCGGGCACCCGTCCGACCCGCCTGGTCATCCCGCAGATCAGCGTCAACGCGCCGTTCACCGGGCTGGACCTGGACGCCGCCGGCGGACTCACCCCACCCCCGTCGAACGACACCAACCTGGTCGGCTGGTACCAGGGCGGCGCGATCCCCGGTGACCCCGGCGCGGCCATCGTGCTCGGCCACGTCGACACCAAGACCTCCCCCGCCGTCTTCTGGGGCCTGAGCGCGCTGGCCAAGGGCAACACCCTCGACATCGTCCGGAGCGACGGCGTCACCGCCACCTTCACGGTGGACAGCACCGAGATCTTCAAGAAGGACAACTTCCCCGACGACCGCGTCTACAAGGACACTCCCGACCCCCAGCTCCGCCTGATCACCTGCGGCGGCTCGTACGACAAGGGCAAGAAGGACTACACCTCCAACGTGGTGGTCTTCGCCCACCTCACCGGCCTGCGCTCGCCCTGAGCACCAGAGCCGGTCCGTACAGGCGCATGCCACGGCTTGTCCGCCGCGGCACGCGCCTGTTCCGTGTGCCGGGGCCTACCCTCGGGGCCCCACGCTGCGAGAGGCGGTCCCCCATGAACTGGCTGATCCACGACTACCGCGAGGACGACCTCGCCACCGTCGTCCACCTGATCGACAGCACGGCCGAGCTGGGACAGGAGTCGGTCTTCTCGCTGGCCGAGTGCATCGACGCGCTCACCTCCCGACAGCCGGCCGTGGTCGCGGTCCACGAGGGCGCGGCGGTCGGCGCGGCGCTGGCCTGCGTCGCCGGCGAGCGGGCCTGGGTGATGCGGATCGCCATCGCGCCGGCCTGGCGCGGCCTCGGTCTGGCCAGCGCGCTGCTGCGCGAGCTGGAGCGACGGCTGGTCACCCTGCGGGTGCGCCGGATCGCCTACGTGCTGCCGGTGGAGGAACTGCTCGGCGAGGGCCTGCGCAACGCCGGCTACACCCGGCGCCCGGCGGCGGCCTACTTCGAGAAGGCCGAACCGGCCGGCGGCCCGTCCCGGGACGTGCTGGACGAGCTGGGCGGTCGGCTGCTGCCGGGCGACCTGTGGCAGCAGGTGGCCGGGATGACCTCGGAGAAGGAGCTGATCGAGCGTCGGATCGTGCTCCCGCTGGCCGAGCCCGCGCTGGCCGCCCGGCACGGCGTGCGACCGCCGCGCTCGATCGCCCTGTTCGGCCCGCCCGGCACCGGCAAGACCACCTTCGCCCGGGCCGTCGCCTCCCGGCTCGGCTGGCCGTTCGTCGAGCTGCTGCCGTCCCGGCTGGCCGACCAGGGCAACCTGGCGGCGGCGCTGCGCGAGGCCTTCACCCGGATCGCCGAACTGGAACGGGTGCTGGTCTTCATCGACGAGGTGGAGGAGATCGCCCCGGCCCGCGGCGAGCAGCCGCGGGGCGTGGCGCACGGGATCACCAACGAGCTGCTGAAGATCATCCCCGGTTTCCGCGAGCAGGACGAGCGGCTGCTGGTCTGCGCCACCAACTCGGTCCGCTCGCTGGACCCGGCCTTCCTGCGCCCGGGCCGGTTCGACTACCTGATCCCGATCGGCACTCCGGACCCGGCGGCCCGCGCGGCGATGTGGCGACGGCACGCGGCCGGCCGGGCGGGCGTGGACATCGACGCACTGGTCACGGCGAGCGAGCTGTTCACCCCGGCGGACATCGAGTACGCGGCTCGCGGCGCCGCCCAGGCCGCCTTCGAGCGTGACCTGGCCCGGCCGACCCCCGGCCCGGTCGAGGCGGCCGGCGCGACCACCGAGGACTACCTGGCCGCGATCGAGCGGTGCCGACCGACCGTCACCCCGGCCATGGTCGACGCGTTCACCGCCGACATCGCCACGTACGCGCGGATCTGACGGAGTCCGAGCGGATCCTCCGGTTTTCCACTCCGTCGGACCAGTCGGGTGGCAAGCTGGCGGTCACTCAGGACACCGCCCGGGCCGCCGGGGAGGCCCGCCGGCATCCCGGTGTCCCGGCTTCCCGGAGGAGGCCGCCGATGACCCACCCGTCCGCCGCGCCCGCCTGGCTCGCCGACGCCGTGCTCTACCAGGTCTACCCGCAGAGCTACGCGGACTCCGACGGCGACGGCATCGGTGACCTGCCCGGCCTGACCGCGCGGCTGGACCACCTGGCCTGGCTCGGGGTCACCGCGGTCTGGCTCAGCCCGTGCTTCAGCTCCGAGTTCGGCGACGCGGGCTACGACGTGGACGACTACCTGGCCATCGCCCCGCGCTACGGCACCCGGGACGACCTGGCCGCGCTGGTCGAGGCCGCCCGGACGCGCGGCATCCGGGTGCTGCTCGACCTGGTGCCGGGTCACACCTCACACCGCCACCCGTGGTTCCAGCAGGCCGCCCACGACCCGACCGACCAGCGTTACATCTGGTCGGACAGGATCACCGCCCCGGTCGGCGAGTGGATCCCCAACCAGGGCCGGCGCGGCGGCTTCTACCGCGCCAACTTCTATCCGATCCAGCCCGCGCTGAACTACGGCTACGCCCGGCCCGACCCCGCCGAACCCTGGCGGCAACCGGTGGACGCGCCCGGGCCGCGGGCCAACCGGGCCGCGCTGCGGGCCGTCATGGCGCACTGGTTCGACCTCGGGGTGGCCGGCTTCCGGGTCGACATGGCGCACTCGCTGGTCAAGGACGACCCGGGCCGCCGGGAGACCGCCGCGCTCTGGCGGGAGATGCGGTCCTGGCTGGACACCCACCACCCCGACCGGGTGCTGCTCGCCGAGTGGGGCGATCCGGCGCTCTCCGTCCCGGCCGGGCTGCACGCCGACTTCTTCCTGCACTTCACCGGCCGCGGTATGCGTTCGCTCTGGGACAACGGGACTGGCAGTCAAGGAAGTTGGGCGCACGGTGAACCCTGCTACTTCGACCCCGAGGGGCGCGGCTCGGCGGACGAGTTCGTGGCCGCCTGGCAGCAGGCCGACGCGGCGATCCAGGGCCGCGGACTGGTCGCGCTGCCCACCGCCAACCACGACTTCTCCCGGCTGACCTGCGGCCCGCGCACCCGCGACCAGGTCGCCCCGGCGTTCGCCCTGCTGCTCAGCTGGCCCACCCTGCCGGTGATCTACTACGGCGACGAGATCGGCATGCGGTTCCTGCCGGGACTGCCGGAGAAGGAGGGCAGCCAGCTCGGCACCGAGCAGCGGCAGGGCTCGCGCACCCCGATGCAGTGGGACTCCAGCGCCAACGCCGGCTTCTCCGGCGCTCCCGCCGACCGCCTCTACCTGCCGCTCGACCCCGATCCCGGCCGCCCGACAGTGGCCGAGCAGCGCGCGGCGACCGGCTCGCTGCTCTGGCACGTCCAGCGGCTGATCGCGCTGCGCCGCCGCACACCCGCCCTCGGCACCGGCGCGAGCGTCGAAGTCCTGCACAGCGGCTACCCGTTGGCCTACCTGCGCGGCGGCGACCACCTGGTGGTGCTCAACCCGCGCCGGGACGGCGCGCAACTCCGGCTCGACGAGAGGCTGTTGGGGAGTGCGGCGGAGCCACTGGCGGCGCACGGCGTGGAGTTGCGCGACGGGACGGTCCGGGCCGACGGCTTCTCGTACGGGATCTTCCGATTGTGAGGGAAGAGCAACGCCGGACGGCCGAGATCGTGCCCGAAAGGGCTGTCGCTCACCCAGGCTAACGTCATATCATGATTAGCAGCTGATATGAAGCAGCTCCCAGAGCCGGTCCGCGCGGCCCGATCCCCCGACGGGCGGTCCGGGCCCTCGCCGGGCTGCGCCGGCCCAACCCCGACGCAGCCCGGCACCCACCCACCCCACCTCCACCGGTCGGCCCGTCCACCAGTCGGCCCGCGCCGAATCGCCGAGTCCAGCCACCCTTCCTAAGCTGACCGCGATGACACTCGACCGGCGCAGCGTGCTGCGCTCCACCGCCCAGCTGGCCGCCCTCGCCGCGGCCGGCGGACTGTTGTCCGACTGCGGCCAGAAGGCCGCACCGGCACAGCAGTCCATACCCGCTGACCCGTCGGTTCCCGCACGCCCCTTCACCCCGGCCGCCCCGGCACCCGCGGCGGCCGGCCACCCCGCCGACCCGCTCTTCGGCGCGAGCCCCACCGGTCACGCCACCGAGGGCGCGACAGCCCACCCGTTCGCGCCGGGCGGCCCCTCCGCGTCACCGCCCTCCCAGCCGGCACAGCCGTCGCCGGCCGCTCAGCCGAGCCAGCCCCCGCTGGCCCCGGGTACCCCGGTCCAGGTGGTCAACGGTCCGCGCACCCGTCCACAGGTCGCGCTGACCTTCCACGGCCAGGGCGATCCCGACCTGGCCACCGCCCTGCTGGAGACCGCCGAGCAGCACGGCGCCCGGCTGACCGTGCTGGCCGTCGGCACCTGGCTCGACGAACAGCCGCAGATGGCCAAGCGGGTCCTGGACGGCGGCCACGAACTGGGCAACCACACCCTCAACCACCTCGACATCAACGGCCTGCCGCCGGAGCGGGCCTTCCAGGAGATATCCGGCTGCGCGGACCGGCTGCGCGCGCTCACCGGCTCGATAGGCCGCTGGTTCCGGCCCTCCGCCGCGCAGTTCGCCTCCGACGAGGTGCTGCGGCAGGCCCGTCTGGTGGGCTACCAGTACTGCCTCTCCTACGACCTCGACCCGATCGACTACTCCGACCCCGGCGCCGACGCCGTCGAGAACCGGGTGCTCGACACCATCCGGGCCGGCTCGATCGTGGCCCTGCACATGGGCCACCCGGGCACCCTGGAGGCGCTGCCGGCCATCCTGGACGGACTGGCCGACCGCGGCCTCACCGCGGTGACCGCCAGCCGGCTCTGTTCCTGACCCTTCCCGTCATCCCTCCTCGTCCCCCAGCGGGTCATCCGGGCCGTACGGGCGCAGGCGCAGCGTCCGGGCGTCCTGCTCGCGGATCTCCGCGGCCCGGGCGAGCAACTGCTCCAGGTTGTCCCGCCCGGCGTGGATGAACCGACCGTGCAGCGCGTCGAACCGCCCCCGGGCGGCGTCCACCGTGACCGCCACCATGTACGGCAGGCTGTTCCACTCCTTCCGGTCCGCGAACATCGGCATCCCGGCCGTCATGTCGCTGGCCACCGCGCCCGGGCTGATGTCCAGCACCACCACACCGTGCGCGGCGAGCGAGTCGGCGATGTTGTCGGACAGCCGCAGCAGGGCGCCCTTGGAGGTCGCGTACGCCGTGTAGCGGCCGTCCGGGCGCAGCGCGAAGCCCGAGTTGAGGTTGATCACCCGCCCGCGGCGACGCTCCACCATGCCCGGCAGCACCTGGCGCAGGAGGTTGAACGGGCCGCGCAGGTTGACCTCCACCACCTGCCACCACTGGGCCGGGTCCACCTCCCAGAGCGGCAGCTCGGCACGGTCGACCTGGCCGGCGTTGTTGACCAGCAGGTCGATCGGGCCGAGGTCGCGCTCGACGGTCCGGACCGCCTCGCGCACCTGGCCCGGCCGGGTCACGTCAGCCGCCACCGCGATCCCCCGGACGCCCTGCCGCACGCACTCCCGCAGGGTCTCCACCAGGGTCTCCTGGGTCCGGCCGAGCAGCCCGAGCGCCATCCCCTCGGCGGCCAGGCCGAGCGCGATCTCCCGCCCGATCCCCCGGCCGGCCCCGGTCACCAGGCCGACCTGGCCCTCCAGCGTCCCACTGTGCATCGCCGCTCCCTGAACCCCACCGACCGGCGCCCCGAGCGCCCGTGCAGGCGGCCAGCATGGCGGGTCGGGTCGGACAACCGTCCCCGGGCACACGGGTGCGCCGACCCTCCTCATCCGAACGGCCGAAGCCGGGAACTCCCGGGCCCCTCGACCGTTCAGCCACCCGGAGTAGTACCGTCGATCGACATGGGCGGCGACCCCGTCCGGTAGGAAACCCCGAAAGGCAAGTGAGTGAGCGACATCGCGCGCGTCGGAGTGGTCGGCTGCGGTCTCATGGGATCGGGCATCGCCGAGGTCTTCGCCCGGTCCGGGCTGGACGTACTGGTCTCGGAGGCCAGCGGCGAGGCACTGGAACTCGGCCGCACCCGGATCACCAACTCCCTGGACACCGCGGTCAAGCGCGGCAAGCTCACCACCGAGCAGCGCGAGGAGGCGCTGTCCCGGCTCTCCTTCACCACCGACCTGGCCGACTTCGCCGACCGCGACCTGGTCGTCGAGGCGGTGGCCGAGCGCGAGGATATCAAGATCCAGATCTTCCAGACCCTGGACCAGGTGATCGAACGCCGGGACGCGGTGCTGGCCTCCAACACCTCCTCGATCCCGATCGTCAAGCTCGCCGCCGCCACCACCCGGCCCGAGCAGGTCATCGGCCTGCACTTCTTCAACCCGGCCCCGGTCCAGCGCCTGGTCGAGGTGATCCCCACCCTGACCACCTCCGCCGAGACCACCGCCCGGGTCGAGGCCTTCGCCACCCAGGCCCTCGGCAAGGAGCCGATCCGCGCCCGCGACCGCGCCGGTTTCGTGGTGAACGCCCTCCTCGTCCCCTACCTGCTCGCCGCGGTCCGGATGTTCGAGTCGGGCGTGGCCACCGCCTCCGACATCGACAAGGGCATGGAAGCCGGCTGTGCCCACCCGATGGGCCCGCTCCGGCTCTGCGACCTGATCGGCCTGGACACCATCGCCTCCATCGCCGAGTCGATGTACGCCGAGTACAAGGAACCCCTCTACGCCGCTCCCCCGCTGCTCTCCCGGATGGTCGACGCCGGCCTGCTCGGCCGCAAGTCCGGCCGCGGCTTCTACGACTACACCGCCACGGCCTGACCGGTGCGGACCCCCTGGTCCGCGGTTGGGTGACCCGCTCGGCGAAGAGGCCCGGGGGGGGGGGGGGGGGGGGGGGGGGGGGGGGGGGGGGGGGTGTGGGGGGGAGAGGGGGGGGGGGGGGGGGGGGGGGGGGGGGTAGGAGGGGGGGGGGTGGGGGGGGGGGGGGGGGGGGGGGGGGGGGGGGGGTTGGTCGGTAGGGGGGAGGGGGGGTAGGA
>NZ_JBVHLF010000014.1:0-45880 GCF_055559155.1 Kitasatospora sp. NPDC024654 | reverse complement strand
TGGCTGCCACCCCCCGCTCTCCCGTGGTGGGCGCACCTCTCGGACAGAAGCCCCCCCCCCCCCCCCCCCCCCCCCCCCCCGGGCCTCTGGCTTCCAGTCGTTCCGCACTCCCGTGGAGCGGACGTGAAGATCCGTCCCGGACGGGGGACTTCGGGCAGCGGGTCGAGCCGGGAGTCACGCGTCGACCGCGGTCCGTCCACGCTGCCCCTGGTCGGGCGTGAAACGGGCGTGCGCCCCGAACGTGATGCCGAGGCGTGCCCCAGCCAGTGGGATCGAGGGACGACGTCCGCACGGGCATCCAGCTGTGGAGTTTGCCGCTGCCGATACTCGGTCAAAACGTCCTTGGCCGGGCTTGCGCCCTCCGGGCCCGCGAGACGCACGACGCGGTCCTCGAGGAAGTGCGCTTGCCGCGCGAAGAGCGTGGCCCGATTGAGGATCTGACCTATCCCACCGTCACCGACACCCCACCGCTGGAGGACTGATGGGTATCTACGGCCAGGACTGGGCCAGCTACCAGCCCGCGCAGCCGAACACGGCCGGCCTGAGCTTCGCGTTCGTCAAGATCACCGAGGGCATGGCCTACACCAACCCCGAGTGGCAGTCGCAGCGGGACACCGCCCGCGCCGCCGGCCTGGTCGTGGGCTACTACCACTACCCCGACATGACCCACGCGCCGGAGACCGAGGCGGACCACTTCCTGTCGCTGGCACAGCCGCCGCCCGGCGAGCTGCTGTGCCTGGACTGGGAGGGCTACGACGCCACCAACTCGGCCGTGCCGCATGCCACCCAGCTCGCCTACAAGGAGGCGTTCCTCCGCCACCTGAAGGCCGCGGCGCCACACCAGCCGGTCGGCCTGTACTGCAATCTGGACTACTGGCAGAACATCGACACGACCGGGTTCTTCCAGGACTTCCTGTGGATAGCCACGAGCGGCCTGCCCGCCGGGCAGCCCGGCATCAGCGCCGGCTGGCTGTTCCACCAGTACAGCAGCAACGGGGTGGACCAGGACTACTGCCACCTGGGCAGCACTGCCGAACTGCGCTCCTGGGCGCTGGGCTTCCAGCCGACTCCGCCGCCCGCGCCGCAGCCCGCCGGCCCGGCGTGGCCCGGCGAGTACCTGTGGGTGCGCACCCCGATGCTGCATGACGGGAACGTGCAGACCTGGCAGCAACGCATGCGGGACCGCGGCTGGGCGATCACCGTGGACGGCTGGTACGGACCGGACTCGGCGAGCATCTGCCGCCAGTTCCAGCAGGACTCCACCGCTCACGGCTGGCCGCTGGCGGTGGACGGCATTGTCGGTCCGGACACCTGGCGTGCCACCTGGCAGCGCCCCGTGTCCTGACCGGGGCGCCGCGTGACCGATTCCACCGGCCCGGACGGCCCGGTCATGCGGGCCGACCGGCTCACCGCCCGGCTCGACCCCTCCTAGGCGGCTACGCCCCCGTCCGGCCTCGCGCCGGGCGGGGGCGGTTTCGTCATGCCCGTTCGCGGTGCCGAGGACAGGTGCAGTCGGGCCAGCGAGGGGCGAAGGTCTCGGCAGGGCCGCCTGGGTGGCGGAGTCGGCGGATCTCGCAGCGCCGGCCGGTCGCTGAATTGATCTTGTAGACGTGGATGCTGATGGCGGACTTGGTAGGCACGACGATCTCCGGGTGATTCGCTTACGCATCAATCAACCGGTTGCAGAGCTCACCTATTCCCGCGGGGTCACCCGCGCGCCGCTGCGACCAGCGCGTCCCAGGCCTGCCAGTACCGA
Source organism: Kitasatospora sp. NPDC024654 (assembly GCF_055559155.1). Classification (NCBI taxonomy): domain Bacteria; kingdom Bacillati; phylum Actinomycetota; class Actinomycetes; order Kitasatosporales; family Streptomycetaceae; genus Kitasatospora; species Kitasatospora sp. NPDC024654. The sequence continues at coordinate 44,124 of NZ_JBVHLF010000014.1, read as the reverse complement.
CTCCCGGCCCGAGCACCGGCGTGCGGCGGCCCCCACCGCGCCCCGGGCCGCGCGCACCACCTCCAGTGCCGCGTCCAGCAGCTGTCCCACCTGCTGCGCGCCCCCGAGGCCCCGGTCCGGATGCCCCTGGCCCGAGGCGCCCGGCCGCACCGTGCCCGATGGCACCGCGGACCCACCGCGAAACCGTCCCCGACCGGCCCGGCACAGCAGCCCCCCGCCACCGCGCTCCCGGTGAACGGGCCGTCCACCGCGCGGAACCCGTCCTAGCCTGGCGGCATGGACATCGTCGAGGTACTCCCCCAACTGCACATGCTCCGCTTCGAGGTGGGCCAGGCCTACCTGTGGTGCGAGCGCGAGGGGATCACGCTGATCGACTCCGGCCCCGCCGGGTCCGCGCCCGCCATCGCGGAGGCGATCCACGCCATTGGGCGGGATCCGGCGGAGGTGCGGCGGGTCGTCCTCACGCACGGGCATGACGACCACACCGGGGGTGCCGCGGAGGCGGCGTCCTGGGGTGGCGGCGAGATCCTGGCCGGGCGGGGCGAGGCGGCGGTCCTTCGGGGCGAACAGGCCATGCCCGAGCCGGTGTTGGCGGGCTGGGAACGAGAGCTGATGGCGAGCATCCCGCTCCCGCCACCGGTCGGGGCGCTCCGGGTGGACCGCGAGTTGGTCGAGGGCGACACGCTCGAATTCGGCGGCGGTGCCCAGGTCTTGGAGGTTCCCGGGCACACCGCAGGCAGCATCGCGCTCCATCTCCCCGGCCCGCGCGTCCTGTTCACCGGCGACACCATCGCCAACGTCCAGAACCACACCATGCTCGGGGTGTTCAACACCGACCCCGACCGGGCCGCCCAATCCCTGGAACGGCAGAGCGGGTTGGACGTCGCCACCGCCTGCTTCGGCCACGGCGAGCCGATCCTCACCGGTGTCGCCGAGCGGCTGCGCCGGGCGATCCGGCAGAAGTGACGGGGCCCGGGAGCGTATCCAGCTCCCGGGCCCCTGGAATGCCACCCAATTGCGCACGCCGGACCGTTGAAGGGTACGGATCATTCTGAGATCGACGTGTTCTACCGTTAAACAACCAAGCCAAGAGGAGAGGCTCGGGCGGGATTCGAACCCGCACCCGTCGATGATCGTCCACACCCGGTCGGTTCGGCGATCGGCGGCGAATGCTGAGACTGGAGCGAGAGTCTGAGATTGAGGGGTCGCCTCTACCGGACTTGGGCCACCCCGGCAGACTTGGCTGCCGGAGGGAGGAGTTGAACCTCCACCACACCCCTGTCAGCTTCACTGTTCAGTGTCAGCTTGCGCTCTTCGCGCCACCCCCCGCTCGCACGAGGGGCGCTCATGGGGCTACCGAATCCTCCGGAACCTACCGGAAGAGGTAGCCGAATATCGCGTCGCCGACCCGCCGGTCGGTGACCTCCGCGCTGTTCGCCTCCTCACGGGCGTACTTGACCGCCTGCTGGAGCCTCTCCACCCGGTCCAGCAGCTCGTTCACCCGCCGGGCCGGCAGCGCGCCGGAGAACTTCACGGTGGTCCAGTAACCCACCGGGACGTCCTCGTAGTAGACCTCGACCTGGGCCGGGTGCTTCTCGGTGGCCTCGGCCTTCACGTGGTTGCGCGGCACCTTCTTGGTGCGGATGGTGCGCACCGGGTCGGTCTTCCACGCGTCCGTCGACGGGTCCAGGTTCCACGACTCGGCGGCGTCCAGCACCGGGAGCCGCCGCACGAAGGCGTGCAGGTCCGTCAACTGCTTCTCCAGGAAGAGCAGGTACGGCACCGGCACCTCGGCCAGCAGCACCGAACCGTCGACGATCACGTCCGCGACCGCCGACCGGTTGGCCCAGTCCTTGGTGGCGGTGACGTCGAACAGCCGGGTCAGCGTCGTCGCCGCCGACCGCAGCACGTCCTCGGCCTTGATCTGCACCCGGGTGGACTCGGGCGGCAGCTGCTCGCCCTCCTCGTCCTTGGGCTGGTACGTCCGGGAGATGCCGGCGAGCAGAGCGGGCTTCTGCAGGTCCTGGTGGGCCTGCGTCAGCTCCTGCTGCGACTTCGACTTGACGCCCTTTTCGACGGCGATGATCTGGTTCAACTTGGGCACACCCCGGACCCTAGCAAACCTGTTCCCATCCGTCCCACGACATATCCCCCAACACAGAAGGGCCCGGGAGCACCAATGTGCGTCCGGGCCCTATCCGCGGAGAACGGCTACGCCCCGCGCAACACCGCCCCCGTCCGGGCCAGCGCCGCGGCGACCGCGCTCTCCCGGGCCGCGGAGGCCTCGTCGGCGGTCAGCGTGCGGTCGGTGGCCCGGAAGCGCAGCGCGTACGCCAGCGACTTCTTGCCCTCGCCCACCTGCTCACCGGTGAAGACGTCGAACAGCCGGATGGCCTCCAGCAGTTCGCCAGCGCCCTCGCGCAGCGCGGCCTCCACCTCGGCGGCCGGCACCGACGCGTCCACGATCAGCGCGACGTCCTGGGTGGCCACCGGGAAGCCGGAGACCGTCGGGCCCTCGACCAGCGGCGCACCGTCCGCGGTGAGCAGGTCGACGTCGAGCTCCATCGCGCTGGTGCGCTCGGGCAGGTGCAGCGCCTTGACCACCCGCGGGTGCAGCTCACCGGCGTACCCGACCACCCGGTCGGTGCCGGCCACCAGCAGCTCCGCGCAGCGGCCCGGGTGCCAGGGGGCGTACTGCGCCGAGCGGACGGTCAGCTCGACGCCGGCCGCACCGGCCACCGTACGGGCCGCCTCGACCGCGTCCGCCCAACTCGCCTGGCCACCCCTGCCCCACCAGCCGGACGGCAGCCGCTCGCCGGCCAGCGCGACGGCGATCCGGCGCGGCTGGTGCGGCAGCGCGGCGTTCAGCGCGGCCAGCTCCTGGTCGCTCGGCCGCCGGTCGACGGCCGGGCGCGGTGCGGTGACCGGCTCGGCGTCGGGCAGGAAGACCAGACCGGCCTCGAAGAGCGCCAGGTCGGTGTTGCCCCGGCCGACGTTGCGGCGCAGCGCGCCGAGCAGGCCCGGCAGCAGCGTGGTGCGCAGCGCCGGCTCCTCGTCGTTCAGCGGGTTGACCAGCTTGACGGTGCGGCGGCGCACGTCGTCCGCGTCCAGGCCCAGCCCGTCGAAGGCCGCGTCGCCCAGGAACGGGTAGTTGTGCACCTCGACGTAGCCCGCACCGGCCAGCGCCACGCCGATCCGGCGGTGCAGCCGCTGCTCGGGGGTCAGGCCGCGGCCCGGCGGGACGACCGGCATCCGGGCGGGCACGTTGTCGTAGCCCTCCAGCCGGATGACCTCCTCCGCCAGGTCGTTGGGGTCGGTCAGGTCGGGCCGCCAGGTCGGCGGGGTGACCTCCAGCACGTCGGCGCCGACCACCGTGCAGCCGACCTCCTGGAGCCGCCGGGTGACGGTCTCCCGGCCGTACTCGGTGCCCGCCACCCGGTCCGGCAGGTCGGCCGCGATGGTGACGGTGCGCACGGGGTGCGGGGCGGCGATGTCGGTGACGCCGGCCTCGGCGGTGCCGCCGGCGATCAGCACCAGCAGGTCCACCGCGCGCTGGGCGGCGGCCCGGGCCGCCTCCGGGTCGACCCCGCGCTCGAAGCGCTTGGAGGCCTCGGAGGGCAGCTTGTGCCGCTTGGCGGTGCGGGCGATCGCGACCGGGTCGAAGTGCGCGGCCTCGATGATCACCTCGGTGGAGCCGGTGACCTGGCCGGTCTCCGGGTCGGCCACCGGGTCGAGGATCTCGGTGGAGGCGCCGCCCATGACCCCGGCCAGGCCGATCGGCCCGGAGTTGTCGCAGATCAGCAGGTCCTCGGTGGACAGCTCGCGCTTGACGCCGTCCAGCGTGGTGAGCACCTCGCCGGCCTCCGCGCGGCGGACCTGGATCGGTCCGTCCACCCGGTTGCGGTCGTAGGCGTGCAGCGGCTGCCCGACCTCCAGCATCACGTAGTTGGTGATGTCGACGGTCAGCGAGATCGGCCGGACGTGCATCTTCTGCAGCCGGCGCTGCAGCCAGATCGGCGACTTGGCGGCCGGGTCGATGCCGACCACGGTGCGGGCCACGAAGCGGTCGCAGCCGGCCGGGTCGGCGACCTTGACCAGGTAGCCGTAGGAGTTGGCCGGCGGGGTGTCCAGCAGCGCCGGGTCGGCCAGCGGCAGTCCGTACGCGGCGGCGGCCTCGCGGGCCACCCCGCGCATGGACAGGCAGTAGCCGCGGTCCGGGGTGACCGCGATGTCCAGCACCTCGTCGACCAGCTGGAGCAGCTCGATGGCGTCGGTGCCGGGCTCGTAGTGTGAGGGCAGCACGATGATGCCGTCGTGGTCGTCGCCCATGCCGAGCTCGCGCGCCGAGCAGATCATGCCGGCCGAGGTGTGGCCGTAGGTCTTCCGCGCGGCGATCGGGAACGGGCCGGGCAGCACGGCGCCCGGGAGCACCACGACCACCTTGTCGCCGACCGCGAAGTTGCGGGCGCCGCAGACGATCTCCTGCGGCTCGCCGGTGCCGTTGGCGTCGCCGACGTTGACGAAGCAGTGCCGGATCGGCTTCTTGAAGCCGGTCAGCTCCTCGATCGAGAGCACCTCGCCGACCACCAGCGGGCCCTTGAGGCCGGCGCCGAGCTGCTCGACGGTCTCGACCTCCAGGCCGGCCCGGATCAGCTTCTCGGCGATGTCACGACCGGTCTCGCCGGCCGGCAGGTCGACGTACTCGCGCAGCCAGGAAAGCGGGACGCGCATCAGATCTCCATCCCGAACGGGAGAGTGAAGCGCACATCACCCTCGACCATGTCGCGCATGTCGGCGACGTTGTGACGATTCATCAGGATCCGCTCCAGGCCCAGACCGAAGGCGAAGCCGCTGTAGCGCTCCGGGTCGACCCCGGCGGCGACCAGCACCCGCGGGTTGACCACACCGCAGCCGCCGAGCTCGATCCAGCCCTCCGAGGAGCAGGTCCGGCAGGGCGCGTCCGGGTTGCCGACGCTGCTGCCCCGGCAGACGAAGCACTGCAGGTCCACCTCGGCGCTCGGCTCGGTGAACGGGAAGTACGAGGGCCGCCAGCGCAGTTCCAGGCCGTCCCCGATCAGCTCGCGGACCAGCAGCTCGATGGTGCCCTTGAGGTCGGCGAAGGTGATGCCCTCGTCCACCGCGAGGCCCTCGACCTGACGGAACACCGGGGTGTGGGTGGCGTCCAGCTCGTCGGTGCGGTAGACCCGGCCGGCCGAGACCGCGTAGATCGGCGGCTGGTTCTCCAGCATCGCGCGGATCTGCACCGGGGAGGTCTGGGTGCGCAGCACCATGCCGGAGTCGGGCGAGCCGTCGGCGGCGGCCACGAAGAAGGTGTCCTGCATCGAGCGGGCCGGGTGGTCCGGGCCCAGGTTGAGCGCGTCGAAGTTGAGCCACTCCGCCTCGACCTCGGGGCCGGAGGCGATCTGGTAGCCCATCGCGACGAAGGTGTCCTCGATCCGCTCGGCCAGCGTGGTCAGCGGGTGCCGGGCACCGCGCGGGGCGCGGTCGAACGGCAGCGTGACGTCCACCGCCTCCTCGACCAGCACGCGCGCGTCGCGCTCCGCCTCCAGCTCGGCCTGACGCTTCGCCAGCGCCTGGTTGACCGCGCCGCGGGCCTGGCCGACAAGCTTGCCGGCCGCCGCCTTGGCGTGCGGGGGGAGGGCGCCGATCTCGCGGTTGGCGAGCGAGAGCGCCGAGCGGTCACCGGTGTGCGCGACCTTGGCCTGCTTCAGCTCGTCGAGGGAGCCGGCGGCGGCGAAGGCCGCGATCGCCTCGTCCCGGGCACGCTCGACCGCTTCGGGCTTCAATGCCTCGACCTCCACCGGGTCGTACGACTTATTGGGTGCCGACATCTCTACTTTCCGTGCTCCCTGCTCGTCCGTGCTCGGATACGTTCCAGCGCCCACACCCTGCGTGGCCGGGGCGCGGGCAGGCCGCTCCCGTCGAGTGCACGGGGAGGGTGTCCGCGGCTCAGCCGCACAGGGCGTTACACCAGGTCGAGTGTAGTCGCAGGGCGCACACCGACCGGCTGCCGTCCGCCCGCCGGGCCCGCGGCACTCCGAGCGCCAGAAGGCTCAGAGCATGAAGTCGGGCACCCCGGCGGGCAGGATAAATCGGAACCGGGCGCCGCCACCGGGCGCGCGGTCGATCCGGATGGTGCCGCCGTGGGCCTCGACGATGCCCTTGACGATGTAGAGGCCCAGGCCGGTCCCGCCGCGCTTGCTACCGCGCCAGAAGCGGGTGAAGACGCGCGGCATCGACTCCTCGGGGATGCCGCTGCCTTCGTCGCTCACCGTGACCGCTGTCCCTTCCAGGACCCGGGGCGGGGTGCCCGGGTGCTCCCACGTCGCGGCCTCGACGGTCTCCTTCGCCGGTGCCACCTCGATGGTGACAGTTCCCTCGCCGTGCCGCACCGCGTTTTCCAGCAGGTTGGCCAACACCTGGTCGATCTTGTCGGGATCGGCCCACTGCTGCGGCAGCTCCTCGGCCAGCCGGATGTCGAAGCGCTCGGCCGGGATGCCGGCCGCCACCTTGCCCTCGACGTGCCGGCGCACCGCCGCCGCGAGGTCCACCACCTGCTTGCGGATCTCCAGCCGGCCGGCGTCGATCCGGGAGATGTCCAGCAGCTCGGCGATCAGCCGGGTGACCCGGTCGGCGTCCGAGTTCACGGTCTCCAGCATCAGCCGCTTCTGGCCGTCGGTGAACCGCTCCCACTTGCTCAGCAGGGTCGCGGTGAACCCCTTGACGCTGGTCAGTGGGGAGCGCAGCTCGTGCGCGACGGTGGCGATCAGCTCGGCGTGGGCCCGCTCGGTGCGCCGGCGCGCCTCGGTGCCGCGCAGCGCCACCACCAGCTGGCGCAGCGGGCCGCGCGGGACGGTCCGCACGTACTGGGCGGTGACCAGCACCTCGCGGCCGCCGGGCAGCAGCAGGTTGCGCTCGGGCTGGCGGGTGCGGATGCCGGGGCCGCCGTACGGGTCGGTCAGCTGCCACCAGCGGCGGCCGTCCAGGTCCTCCAGCGGGAGCGCCTGGTCGAGCGGCAGGCCGAGCACGGCCTCGGCGCAGATCCCGGTGAGCCGGGCCGCGGCACGGTTGAAGCAGACCACCCGGCCGAGACCGTCGGCGATCACCAGCCCGTCGGGCAACTCGTCCGGGTCCAGCAGCAGACCGGCTGCCGCGGCCTCGGGACCCTCCGCACTGCCGACCATGGGCGTCCTCCCGCTCCGACCCGCGTCCGTGCCCTGCCTGCGGTCAGTCCGACCCTAGCGCTCCGTGCCCGGCTCGCGACACCCTGCCGACGAACGCTGGGCGCGGGCCGAAGCGTAGAGGCACACGGCGGCGGCCGTCGCGAGGTTGAGGCTCTCGGCGTGTCCGTGGATGGGCACGCGCACCACCTCGTCGGCCAGTGCGCGGGTCTCCTCCGGCAGGCCCCAGGCCTCGTTGCCGAAGATCCAGGCGGTGGGCCCGGCCAGGCTGCCCTCGTCCAGCTCCTGGTCGAGGTCGCGCTCCCCCGCGCCGTCGGCGGCCAGCACCCGCACGCCGGCCGCGCGCAGCCCGGTCACCACCTGCTCGACCGGCACGCCGACCGCGACCGGCAGGTGGAAGTGGCTGCCGACCGAGGCCCGGACGGCCTTCGGGTTGTAGAGGTCCACCGAGGCGTCGGTGAGCACCACGGCGTCGGCGCCGGCCGCGTCCGCGGTGCGCAGCACCGTCCCGGCGTTCCCCGGGTCGCGGACGTTGGCGAGCACCGCGACCAGCCGCGGGCGGGCCCGGAGGACCTCCTCGAACGGCGTGTCCAGGAACCGGCAGAGCGCCACGATGCCCTGCGGGGTCACGGTGTCGCAGATGTCCGCGATCACCTCGTCGGTCGCGGTCAGCACCGGCAGGCCGGCCGCCCGGGCGGCCGCGGTGATGTCGGTGTGCCGCTCGGCGGCCTCGCGGGTGAGGTAGATCTCCACCACGGCGTGCTGCCCGCTGCCCGGCAGCAGCCCGTAGCCCACCGCCTCGCGGACGGCCTGCGGGCCCTCGGCGAGGAAGCGGCGGTCCTTGCCGCGCTGGGCCCGCCGGGCGAGCTTGCGGGCGGCGACCACCCGCGGCGAGCGGAGCGAGCTGAGCAGAGGGGTGTCGATGCTGACCATGGGGGTGCGGTGATCTCGCTATCTGGGGGCTGGGGCCTGTCCGGCGGGTCTCTCCGGATCGGCCCACGGCGTTGGGCGCCCGGCGTCGCGGGCCCGGAAGGATCCGCCGGACGGGCCCTCGGCGCAAGTGCGGCCCGGGACGGGTGCCGAAGCGGCCAGACCCGCAGGCTCACGGGGAACCTGCGGGTCTGGAGTGCTCAGCGGCGATCCGGAGTGGATCAGGCGGCGTCGGCAGCGACCTTCGGCGCGTTGACGTCGGCCGGGAGCGCCTTCTGGGCGGCCTCGACCAGCGCGGCGAACGCGGTGGTGTCGTTGACGGCGAGCTCGGCCAGCATCTTGCGGTCGATCTCGATGTTGGCGGCCTTCAGACCCTGCACGAAGCGGTTGTAGGTCATGCCGTTGGCGCGGGCAGCGGCGTTGATGCGCTGGATCCAGAGCTGCCGGAAGTCGCCCTTGCGCTTCTTGCGGTCGTTGTAGTTGTAGACGAGCGAGTGGGTGACCTGCTCCTTGGCCTTGCGGTACAGGCGCGACCGCTGGCCGCGGTAACCGCTGGCCCGCTCGAGGATGACCCGGCGCTTCTTGTGGGCGTTCACTGCCCGCTTGACGCGTGCCACTTCATTACTCCTTGGGTTGGACCACGGACTACTTCACGTGGTCCGTCATTCGAATAGGTCGGGAAGGATCAGCCGGACTCCGCGGTGTCGCCACCGCGGCGGGCGATCACTTGCCGAGAAGCTTCTTGATCTTCTTGGCGTCGGCGGGGGCCATCTCGGCGTTGCCGGTCAGACGGCGGGTCAGCGTGGAGGGCTTGTGCTCCAGGAGGTGGCGCTTGCCGGCGCGCTCGCGCAGCACCTTGCCCGAGCCCGTGATCTTGAAGCGCTTGCTGGCGCCACTGTGCGTCTTCTGCTTCGGCATATCGCCGTATCTCCTCGTCGGTCCGCCCCGGTCCGCGCAGGCAGCTGCGCGGACCCGGGCGCTGGGTGTTTCCGGTCGCCGGGGCGGGTGCCCCGGAACCGTGGTGGCCGGACCACTCGGACCGTCCGGAGCCCGGGGGCTCAGGCGTCCTGAGCGACCTCGGTCGGCTGCTCGGCGGGGGCGGCCTGCTCGCCGTCCGTCGCCTCGTTCTCCTCCGCCTCGACGGCCGCGTCCACGGCGTCGTCAGCGGTGTCAACGTCGTCCTGGCCGCTGGTGCGGCCCTGGCGCTCGGCCTTGCGGGCGTCAGCCGCCGCGCGGGCCTCGGCCATCGCCTCGGTCTTCTTCTTGTGCGGGCCGAGAACCATGATCATGTTACGGCCGTCCTGCTTGGCCGAGGACTCCACGAAGCCCAGGTCCTGGACGTCGTTGGCGAGCCGCTGCAGCAGTCGGAAACCCAGCTCGGGACGGGACTGCTCGCGACCACGGAACATGATCGTGATCTTGACCTTGTCGCCCTGCTTGAGGAACCGGACGACGTGACCCTTCTTGGTGTCATAGTCGTGCGGGTCGATCTTCGGCCGGAGCTTCATCTCCTTGATGACCGTGTGCGCCTGGTTCTTGCGCGCCTCACGGGCCTTCATGGCCGACTCGTACTTGAACTTGCCGTAGTCCATGAGCTTGCACACCGGCGGCCGGGCGGTCGCCGCGACCTCGACCAGGTCGAGGTCGTACTCCTGCGCAAGCTCCAGCGCCTTGGCAAGCGGCACGATGCCGACCTGCTCGCCGCTGGGACCGACGAGTCGCACCTCGGGGACGCGAATCCGGTCGTTGATGCGGGGCTCGGTGCTGATGGGGCCTCCTCGGTTGCACCTTCTGCGATGCGGCCGTCAGGCAGGCGGTCGCACGTAGTGGACTTCGACCACTGGGCGGGGCTTCATTCGTGCTGCGCTGCCTACGGCGTACGCAGCGCGGCACGAAAAAAGCCCCGCTCGGTATACAGGCGGGGCTCCACACGACCGGGGGCGCGCCCTTCCGGGCGGCACCTGGCGACTCGCAGCCTTGCGGCTACCGTCGCGGACCGGGACCCGTCGACCGCGAGGCCGATCAGGTGGGAGACTTTCGGGTTGCCCTCTCGGGCCTCCGCAGTGGAGCCTCCACTTGCTGGCCGGGCACCATGACGGAACCTGGCCGGTCAGTCTCGAAGCATACCAGCGTTCCGGGGGTGGGCGGTATTCCCACCCGCCGGACCCGCCCTTGTACGCTCCGGGGGTACGGATCCACCGCTATGGAATGAGCCTCCCTTGAGCACCGAGCCCACCGGCGACCGCCCCGCCGACTCCGCAGCCGACGACGCGATCGGCTTCGACGACCTGACCCGCGACATCGCGGAGGTACCGGCGGTCGAGGTGATCACCACGGTCGCGGTGCACCTGATGAGCGCGGCGGCCGTCAAGTGCGGTCTGGCCGAGGGCGGCGAGGCCGACAAGGACCTGGACGAGGCCCGCAAGCTGATCACCGCGCTGGCCGGCCTGGTCACCGCCGGCGCGCCGGAGATCAGCAACTTCCACGCCGCGCCACTGCGCGACGGGCTGCGCTCGCTCCAGCTCGCCTTCCGCGAGGCCTCGCTGGTCCCGGACGCCCCCGGCGCCGGCCCCGGCGAGAAGTTCACCGGGCCGGTCTACTCCTGACGCCGCGCCCTCCGGGCTGGTGGAAGACCTTCAGCGCTGGTAGAAGAGCTGCCCCGCGGGCTCGGCGCCCGCGGGCAGCAGCGCGAGGTCCATCCCGCGCCCCAGCCGCACCCGCAGCGTGGGGTCGGCCGCCAGCTCCCCGGCCAGCCGCTGGGCCAGCTCCTGGACCGGCGCACCCTCGGCCAGCCCGAGCGCCAGCACCGCGTCGGTCTGCTCGCCCGGCCGCAGCTGCGCCCGAAGCACCTGCGGCTCGGCCGCCAACAGGGGGCGCAGCGCGGCCAGCACGTCCGGGTCCTCGACCGGCGGCAGCCAGACCCGGTTCTCGGCCACCGCGCGCATCCGGGCACCGGTGAGCTGGTAGGTCACCGGGCCGGCCGGGTCGATCAGCAGCGTGTCGGCCCGCTCCGAGTAGGCGGCCAGCACCGCCTGCGGCGCGGCCACCGGCGCCGGGCGGGCGTCGGCCCGCCAGCGGGCCAGCGTCTCCAGCGAGGTGAAGGCGGGGAGCCCGCGCCGCCCGTCCGGTGCCTCGATCACCGGCACCGCCATGTCGCTGGTCTTCTCGTGCTTCAGCCCCTCGGCGTCCACCTCCACCTCGCCGAGCAGGGCCACGATCGGCACCATCAGGCGGGCGGCGGGCAACGCGGCCAGCAGCGCGGGCTCGGCGGCCGGGTCGTGCGACCAGTCGGCCAGCGCCTTGGCCAACGCCGGGTCGGCCGAGCCGTCGTCGTCGGCGAAACCGGGGTTCGGGATGTTCTTGCGGTCCACCCGGTGAGCCTAGCCGCTACGGCGCGCGGGCCCGCGCAGAGTGGCTGCCATGACCGACGTACTGCTCGCGGTGGGCACCCGGAAGGGCCTCTTCCTCGGCCGCAGCCGGGACCGGCGGGCCTGGGACCTCAGCGGACCGCACTTTCCGATGAACGCCGTCTACTCGGTCGGCGTCGACCGGCGCGGCGGGCGGACCCGGCTGCTCGCGGGGGCCGACAGCAGCCACTGGGGCCCGTCGGTGTGGCGCTCCGACGACCTCGGGGTCACCTGGCACGAGCCGGCGCGGGCCGCCGTGCGGTTCCCCCAGCACACCGGCGCCTCGCTGACCCGGGTCTGGCAGCTGCAACCGGCCGGCCCGGAGGCTCCGGGCGTGGTGTACGCGGGGACCGAGCCCGCCGCGCTGTTCCGCTCCGAGGACGGCGGGGAGACCTTCGCACTGGTCGAACCGCTCTGGACGCACCCGCAGCGGGAGGCCTGGGGCGCCGGGTTCGGCGGGCAGGGCCTGCACACCGTCCTGACCGACCCGCGGGACGCCGCCGCGCTCACCGTGGCGGTCTCCGCCGGCGGCGTCTACCGCAGCCGCGACGGCGGGCGCAGCTGGGCACCGTCGAACGGCGGCATCCGGGTCAGCTTCCTGCCCGATCCGTACCCGGAGTTCGGTCAGTGCGTGCACAAGATCGCGGCCGACCCGACCGACCCGGACCGGCTCTACCTGCAGAACCACGGCGGGGTGTTCCGCAGCGACGACGGCGGGACCGAGTGGCGGCCGGCCGAGGGCGGCCTGCTGGCGGTGTTCGGCTTCGCCGTGGCGACCCACCCGCGGCGGGCCGGCACGGCCTATCTGGCACCGCTGGAGGCCGACTTCATGCGGCTACCGCCCGGCCGCCGCTGCCGGATCTACCGCACCGAGGACGCCGGCGGCAGCTGGCAGGAGCTCGGCGAGGGTCTGCCGGACGAGAACCACTACGGCGTGGTGCTGCGCGACGCGCTGCGCACCGACGACGCCGAGCCGGCCGGGGTCTACTTCGGCAACCGCAACGGCGAGGTGTACGGCAGCGCGGACGAGGGCGAGAGCTGGGCGCTGCTCGCCGCGCACCTGCCGGACGTGCTCTGCGTGCGGGCCGCCGTGGTCGGCTGAGCCGGTCCGGACCCTACCCACGGGTATCAGCCCTGTGGCAGTCTGCGCGCATGGCCCACCTCACCTCCTCGCCGGTGGTCTCCCCGGCGGTTTCCCGAGTTTCCCGGGTTTCCCCGGCGGCCGACCGCGCCCGCTACGACCGGGCGACCGCGCACCTGGACGCCCCGCTGGCCATCGTCGACCTGGCGGCCTTCGACGCCAACGCCGCCGACCTGGTGCGCCGGGCGGACGGCAAGCCGATCCGGGTGGCCAGCAAGTCGGTGCGCTGCCGGGCGCTGCTGGGGCGGGTGCTGGCTATGGACGGCTTCGCCGGGCTGATGAGCTTCACACTCGCCGAGTCGCTCTGGCTGGCCCGCTCCGGCTTCACGGACGTCCTGCTGGCCTACCCGTCGGCCGACCGGGCCGGCTTCGCCGAGCTGACCGCCGACCCGGAGCTGACCGCCGCCGTCACCGTGCTGATGGACGACCCGGCGCAGCTTGACCTGGTCGACCGGGCCCGGGCCGGCGGTGAACAGGTGCGGGTCTGCCTGGAGTTGGACACCGCGCTGCACCTGCTCGGCGGGCGGGTTCGGGTCGGCGCCCGGCGCTCGCCGCTGCGCACTCCGGAGCAGCTGGCCGCCTTCGCCGAACTGGTGCAGCGGCGCGCGGGGTTCCGGGTGGTCGGGCTGATGGCGTACGAGGGCCACGTCGCGGGGGTCGGCGACAAGGTCGCGGGCCGGCCGGTGCGGTCCCGGGTGATCCGTCTGATGCAGGACCGGGCGCGCGCCGAGCTGGCCGACCGGCGTTGGGCGGCGGTGCGGGCGGTGCGCCAGGTGGCCGACCTGGAGTTCGTCAACGGCGGCGGCACCGGCAGCGTGGAGAGCACGGTCGCCGAGGCCGCGGTGACCGAGGTGGCGGCCGGCTCGGGCCTCTACCAGCCGCGGCTGTTCGACAACTACCGCGCGTTCCGGGGCCGTCCGGCCGCGCTCTTCGCCCAGCCGGTGGTCCGCCGGCCGGGCGTGGGCGTGGTCACCGTGCTCGGCGGCGGCTACCCGGCCTCGGGCGCGGCGGGGCCGGACCGCTCGCCGGTGCCGTACCTGCCACCGGGGCTGCGCTACGACCCCCAGGAGGGCGCCGGCGAGGTGCAGACCCCGCTGCTCGGCCCGGCCGCGGACGACCTGCTGATCGGTGACCGGGTCTGGTTCCGGCACGCCAAGGCCGGGGAGCTGTGCGAGCGCTTCGCCGAGCTCCGGCTGGTCGAGGGCGACCGGGTGGTGGACACCGTGCCGACCTACCGGGGCGAGGGCCACGCGTTCCTGTAGACCACCGGGCGGGCGGACGTGGACGCGCCCCGCTGCACCGGGGAGGCGGCGGGGCGCGTGTTCGGGGGACGCGGCGGGACGCGTCAGGTGGAGCTGGCCGACCCTCCGCCGGAGCCGCCGGCCGAGCCGGAGTAGTCGGTGATGCCCTGGACGATGGTGTCCATCACCGACACGTCGGGGGCGTTCTGGGCGATGTCGAAGCCGAAGTGCACCGCGATCAGGTTCTTGCCGCTCGCGGCCGGGAACACCACGGTCTCCACGTAGCCGTTGTTGCCCACCGGCGCGGTGACCTGCCAGCGCACCAGGTAGCCGCTGCGACCGTCGACCGTCACCGGCTCGGACTTGAGCTCCTGGTGGCCCTTGATCGCGCCGTAGGACTGCTGGGCCGCGGTGGCGATGTCCGACTTGGCGACGGTCTGCGGGTCGGTGCCCTGGACGCTGCCGGTGGTGACCCCGCCGAGCGAGCAGGTGTTGCCGCCGGAACCGCCCGAGCCGCCGCTGCCACCGCCGCCGGACCCGCTGCTCCCGCCGCCGCCCGGGCAGGTGTAGCTGCCGATGGTGAGCGCGGCGGTGCCGTCGCCGGCGGTACCGCCCTGCCAGCCGGCCGGAACCGGCAGCGAGATGCCGTCGACCATGTCCACGGCGACGTTGGAGCCGCCGCTGCCGCCGGAGCCGTCCCCGCCGCCACCGCCCGGGAGGCCCGGGAAGCCGGGGATGCCACCGCCACCGCCGGACCCGCCCGAGCCGCCGCTGCCGCCACCGCCGAAGTGCCGGGGACCCGTGCCGCCGCTGCCGCCGTTCTGCTGCGGGGCGGGCTGGGCGACCGCCCGTCCACCGTCCTTGTGCACGGCCAGGTAGGTCACCCCCGAGCCGATGCCGAGGCCGAGCAGGCCCGCCACCGCGGCGGCCACCACCACGGGCTTGGCCAGCCGCCTGAGCACGGAGGGCCGCTGCTTCGTGATCACCGCGTCGGCGAACGGGAACGGCACCGAGCCCGGCTCCCCCGCCCCCGCGGCGGTGGACCCGTCCCCGGCCGGCGGCTCCGGGAAGCGCACGGTGTGGCCGCTGTCCAGCACCTCACCCTCGATCACCCGGGCACCGTCGAGCACGGCGGTGTCCTCGTCCGCCGCGCCGCCGGGACGGGTGGTGGCCGTCCAGCCGATGCCGTCCCACCAGCGCTCGGGCCGGGGGTCGCTGCTGGTGTCCTGCGGGTCCGGGTACCACCCGGCCGGAATCTTCGCGTCACTCACAGCAGAAAATGTATGGCTCGACGGATAAACGCGAAATCAACTGAGCCCCACGAACGGGCCATTTCGGATGAGATTACGGTGAGAGTCCGGCCGGCCGTCCCGGACCCCCCGCTAGAACGCCCCCGCGCCGGCCGCCGCCAGCCCGCCGTCCACCAGGAATTCGCTCGCGGTGATGAACGACGAGTCGTCGCTCGCCAGGAAGGCCACCGCCGCGGCGATCTCCGCGGGCCGGGCGAACCGGCCGAGCGGGATCCGTGCCGGCCGCTCGCCGGGGGCTCGCGGGTGCTGGCCGTGCTCCACCGGGCCGGCCACGAGCGCGTTGACCCGGATGCCCTCCCGGGCGAACTGCACCCCGAGCGCCCGGGAGAGCGCCAGCACCCCGCCCCGCGCCGTCGTGGCGGAGATCTGCTCGGCCGCGGCGTCGGGCCGGGTCGGGAAGCCGGCCGTGTTGACGATCGAGCCGCGCCCGTGCCGCCGCATGTAGGGCAGCACCGCCTGGCAGCAGAGGTAGACCGAACCGAGGTGCAGCTGCTGGGCCCGCTGCCAGGCGGCCGGCCCGGTGGTCAGGATCGAGTGCCCGTCCGCCGCCGGCCCGGACGGGTGGTGGAAGGCGATGTCCACGCCGCCACAGGTCTCGTAGGCGGTGTCGTAGAGCGCCTCCACCATCGCCGGCTCGGTCACGTCGGTCGCCACGAAGAGCCCGCCGACCTGCTCGGCCGCCGCCGCGCCGGCGTCCTCGTCCAGGTCGGCCACCACCACCCGGGCCCCCTCGGCGGCCAATCGGCGGACGGTGGCCAGGCCGACGCCGCTCCCACCCCCGGTGACCACCGCGGTCCGGCCGACCAGCCGCCGGCAGTGGGTCGCGCCCGGGTCCAGCACGGTCATGGCGAGCGCTCCTCCGGCAGCCGGGCCCGCCCCGGCGGGAGCGCCGGGGCACCCCCGCACGGTAGAGCGCGCCGGGGCCGGTCCGGCACGGCGCGCGCCCGTTTCTGACGCGGCGTCCACCCGTTCGCCCCACCGCACCCGGCTCGGATTGACGTGGCGTCAGCGCGCGGCACAGGATCCGAAGGTATGAACCAGAAGCCACTGATCGGAATCAGCGCCTACCGCGTCGCGGTGAACTGGGGGTCCTGGCGGGCCCGCCCGGTCGTCCTGGTGCCGGAGCACTACGCCGGCCAGGTCCGGGCCTGCGGAGGGTTGCCCGTGCTGCTGCCACCGAACGCCCCGGAACACGCGCCGGAGCTGCTCGCCCCGCTGGACGGCCTGGTGGTCAGCGGCGGCGGCGACGTCAACCCCGCGCTCTACGGGCAGCCGGCCGACCCGCACACCGACCCGCCGGAGCCCGAGCGGGACGCCTTCGAGGGTGCGCTGCTGCGCGCGGCGCTGGCCGCCGGGCTGCCGCTGCTGGCGATCTGCCGCGGCATGCAGTTGCTCAACGTGGTCTGCGGCGGCTCGCTGGTGCAGCACCTGCCGGACCTGGTCGGCCACCACGGGCACGGCGCCGTCGAGGGTGGCCGCTACGACCACCACCCGGTCCGCCCGCTGCCCGGCACGCTGCTGGCCGAGCTGCTGCCGGAGCCCGTGCTCTCCGTGCCGACCCTGCACCACCAGGCGGCCGACCGGATCGGCGAGGGGCTGCGGGTCTCGGCACTGGCCGAGGACGGCACGGTGGAGGCCGTGGAGGGCGCGGGGTTCGTCCTCGGGGTGCAGTGGCACCCGGAGCAGGGCGATGACCCGCGGCTCACCGAGGCCCTGGTCCGGGCGGCCGGCGTGGCCGCCGCCGAACGGGCCGTGCCCGCGGAGGTCGTTGGGTAAGGGGTCCGTCGGTGTACAGATCGGAACGACAACGGTCACCAGTGCAGCCTTTGGATCTTCGTCCGATCTGCGGTTCACTTCCCGTGCAGGGCACCCGTCCTTGACCACCACCAGCGTTCAGGAGACGACCGCGATGGCCGGCCACCACGACCACCAGCACGCACCTCATGATCATGCGCATGACCACGCGGACCACCACGGCCACGGCCACGGCCACTCGCACGGCGTGGCCGCCGACGCCGACCAGCGCTGGCTGACCAGCGCGCTCGCCCTGATCGTGGTCTTCATGGCCGGCGAGGTCGCGATCGGCCTGGCCGCCCACTCGCTGGCCCTGCTCTCCGACGCGGCGCACATGCTGACCGACGCGGCCTCCATCGTGCTGGCCCTGGCCGCCATGCGGCTGGCCGCCCGGCCGGCCCGCGGCGGCTACACCTACGGCCTCAAGCGGGCCGAGATCCTCTCCGCCCAGGCGAACGGGATCACCCTGCTGGTGCTGTCGCTCTGGCTCGGCTACGCGGCGGTCCGCCGGCTGATCGAGCCGCCGCCGGTCCAGGGCGGGCTGGTGCTGGTCACCGCGCTGGTCGGGATCGTGGTCAACGTGGCCGCCGCCTGGTGCATGTCGAAGGCCAACCGCAGCTCGCTG
Organism: Kitasatospora sp. NPDC024654; assembly: GCF_055559155.1. Classification (NCBI taxonomy): domain Bacteria; kingdom Bacillati; phylum Actinomycetota; class Actinomycetes; order Kitasatosporales; family Streptomycetaceae; genus Kitasatospora; species Kitasatospora sp. NPDC024654. The sequence goes on along the minus strand of NZ_JBVHLF010000014.1, from coordinate 26,474 downwards.
AACGTCGAGGGCGCCTTCCAGCACGTGCTGACCGACCTGTACGCCTTCATCGCCACGGCCGTCGCCGGCGCCGTCATGCTCACCACCGGCTTCCTGCGGGCCGACGCTATCGCCTCGCTGGTCGTGGTGGCGCTGATGCTGCGGGCCGGCACCGGGCTGATCCGGGACTCCGCGCGGATCTTCCTGGAGGCCGCCCCGGCCGGGGTCGACCCGGACGCGCTGGCCGACCGGCTGGTCGCCACCCCGCAGGTGGAGGAGATCCACGACCTGCACGTCTGGGAGATCACCTCCGGCCAGCCCGCGCTCTCCGCGCACATCCTGGTCGCCCCGGGCGGGGACTGCCACGCCGTCCGCCGCGACCTCCAGCGCCGGCTGCGCGACGAGTACCGGATCACCCACGCCACCCTCCAGGTGGACCACGTCGGCGAGGACGACGACCAGCAACTGCTGCAGATCAGCGACGCCGCCGAGGCACTCGCCGCCGAGCACTGCGCGGACTCGCACGGCCCGGTGCACCGCAGCGGCCCGCACTCGCACTGAGCCGGCGGAATGCCCGCGCCCACCGGTCGGTTCGTCCGATCATGACCACAGTGCTGCGGTACGCCGCGTTCACCACCACCCCCGTCGGCGGCAACCCGGCGGGGGTGGTGCCGGACGCGAGCGGCCTGACGGACGAGCAGCAGCTCGCCATCGCCGCCGGGCTCGGCTACTCCGAGACGGCCTTCCTCACCCCCGACCCGCAGGGCCGGCCCGGCCACTTCACCGCGCGGTACTTCGCGCCGACCCGCGAGGTGCCGTTCTGCGGGCACGCCACGGTGGCGGCCGCGATCGCGATCGCCGAACGCTCCGCTCCGGGCGAGCTGGTGTTCGCCACCGCGGCCGGCCCGGTGCCGGTCACCGTCGCGGCCGACCGGGACGGCGTGCTGCGGGCCACCCTCACCAGCGTCGAGCCACGGGTGCTGGAGGTCGACCCGGCCGACGTCCAGGAGGCGCTGGCCGCCCTGGACTGGCGGGCGGACGAGCTGGACCCGACGCTGCCACCGCGGATCGCCTACGCCGGTGCCCGGCACCTGGTGCTGGCCGCCGCCACCCGGGAGCGGCTGGCCCGGCTGGACTACGACTTCGACCGGCTGGCCGCCCTCATGACCGCCCGTGACCTGATCACCCTGCAGCTGGTCTGGCGCGCCTCGGCGACGGAGTTCCACGTCCGCGACCCGTTCCCGGTCGGCGGGGTGGTGGAGGACCCGGCCACCGGCGCCGCGGCGGCGGCCTTCGGGGCCTACCTGCGCGAGCTGGGCGAGGCGCCGGACACCGCCGAGCTGCTCCTGCACCAGGGCGAGGACCTGGGCCGACCGGGCGTGCTGGGGGTCGGGCTGCGGGCCGGCGACCCACGGGTCCGGGTCTCCGGCGCGGCGGTCCGACTCCCCGATCCGCAGTGCGGCCCGGCCGGGGGCGCGCATGCGGGATGATCGGCGGGTGACCGCACCGCGACTGATGCTGCTCGACACCGCCAGCCTCTACTTCCGCGCCTACTTCGGCGTCCCGGAATCCGTGAAGTCCCCCGACGGCGTGCCGGTGAACGCCGTGCGCGGCCTGCTGGACTTCATCGCCCGGCTGGTCCAGGACCACCGCCCGGACCAGCTGGTCGCCTGCCTGGACGCCGACTGGCGCCCGCAGTGGCGGGTGGACCTGATCCCCAGTTACAAGACCCACCGGCTGGCCGCCGAGGCCACCGAGGGCGAGGAGGAGATCCCCGACACACTGGCCCCGCAGGTGCCGGTGATCGAGCAGGTGCTGGACGCGCTCGGCATCGCCCGGGTCGGCGTGCCCGGCTACGAGGCGGACGACGTGATCGGCACCCTCACCGCCCGGGCCACCGGGCCGGTGCAGATCGTCACCGGCGACCGCGACCTGTTCCAGCTGGTCGACGACGCCCGCGGCATCACCGTGCTCTACCCGGTCAAGGGCGTCGGCCAGGCGCAGCTCACCGACGAGGCGCTGCTGCGCGAGAAGTACGGGGTGGGCGGCGCCCAGTACGCCGACCTTGCGGCGCTGCGCGGTGACCCGAGCGACGGGCTGCCCGGGGTCAAGGGCATCGGCGAGAAGACGGCGGCCCAGCTGATCGCCCAGTACGGCGACCTGGCCGGGATCCGGCAGGCGGCGCTCGACCCGCTCTCCGAACTCACCCCGGCCCGGCGGAAGAACCTGCTGGCCGGCTCGGCCTATCTGGACGTGGCGCCGACGGTGGTCCGGGTGGCCACCGACCTGCCGCTGCCGGCGCTCGACCCGGCGCTGCCCGGCGAGCCGCTGGACCCGATGACGCTGGAGGAGCTGTCCACCCGCTGGGGCCTGGGAAGCTCGCTGGACCGGGTGCTGGCCGCGCTCGCGGGCTGAACCGGGGCCGCCTGCCAAGGGGTGCGGCGCAAGGTTGTGCAGACATCTTTCTGCCATGGTCCGATCGGTTGGTCTTCCTCCGGATGTACCGGTCGGTGACTACGGTTCCGCTGTCCCGCTCGCAGCTGACCCGTCGTCAGGAGCCGTCACCATGTCCCTGCGCCGTACCGCCGTCGCGCTCGCCTCCGCCGTCGCCGCGACCGCCCTGCTCGGCGGCACCACCGCACCGACCGCCGTCGCGGCGGCCCCCGCGGCCGCGCCGAGCGGCAGCACCCTCTCGGTCCTCGCCTGGAACGTCGATCTCGGCACCGCCGTGGTCGACTGGAGCCAGAACGAGCAGGCCGCCCGGCGCACCCCGGTGATCGAATCGGTGATCCGCCAGCACAGCGCCGACGTGGTGGTCCTGGACGAGCTGTTCAACCACGACTCGACCGATGACATCGTCGGCGGGCTCGCCGACCTCTACCCGTACCACACGCCGGTGGTCGGCCAGACCTGCTCGGGCGGCGGCTGGAGCGGCATCAGCGGCAACTGCTCCAACTCCCCGTTCGTGATCAACGGCGGGACGATGATCCTCTCCAAGTACCCGATCTCGGCCCGGTACGCCCACGTCTTCTCCAACTCCACCTCCGGCACCTGGGACTACGACGCCAACAAGGGCGCGGTGCTGGCCGAGGTGAACAAGGGCGGCGCCCCGACCTGGGTGGTCGGCACCCACCTGCAGGCCGACCAGAGCAACACCTCCACCGACACCACCCAGGCCACCCGGCTCGCCCAACTCGGCGAGATCCAGGGCTGGGTGAACTGGATCGTCGGATCGACCGGGCCGGTGCTCCTCGGTGGCGACCTCAATCTCGGTGGCGACCTCAATGTCGAGTACCACCACGGCCAGAGCCGCGGCGACTACGCCAACGCCCAGGCGGCGGTGGGCGGTGTGCTCGGCACCCCGGCCACCGATCCGGGCCAGCCGACCACCATGACTGCCCGGTCTCCGCCTGGTGCCAGTACATGTCGGGCGTGGAGAGCTTCGCCAAGGACTACCAGGACGACCTGGACTACCTCGGCTACCTCAACGCCCCGGGCCGCCCGGTGCCGTCGGCGCTGCCGTCCGTGCGGACCGACTTCGACCCGCAGGCCGGCTGGACGGCGGGCCAGCTCGACACCAACGCGCCGAGCGACCACTACCCGGTGCAGGCCACCTTCCGGTTGGGCTGAGCACCGGCCAACTGAACGGGCCCGGAACCGTGTTGACCGGTTCCGGGCCCGACCGCCGTGCGGCGAACGGTGGTTCAGCCGATCGAGGAGTAGGCGATGATGCCGCGGCGCAGCGCGTCCACCGCCTTGCGCGCGGTGGTGCGCAGCCCCGCGTCCTCGCCGGCGGCGTCCTGGATCTGGCTCAGCACGTCGATCAGCTGCTTGGTCCAACGGACGAAGTCGCCGGCCGGCATGTCGGCGTCGCGCAGCACCGAGTCCAGGTCGTGGCCGAGCGCCCAGCGGTAGGCGATCCAGGCGAAGCCCAGGTCGGGCTCGCGCTGGCCGACGCCCTCGGCGGTGGAGATCCGGTGCTGCTCCTCCAGGGCGTCCAGGTGGCCCCAGATCCGGACCATCCGGCCCAGCGCCTCCTTGGCGCCGCCCTCCGGCACCCGGGGCGCCGCGGCGTCGTCGGCCTGCCGCGCCTCATAGACCAACGCCGAGGCGCAGGCCGCGAGTTCGGCCACCGAGAGGTCCTTCCAGACCCCCTCCCGGATGCACTCCGAGGCCAGCAGGTCGAGCTCGCCGTAGAGCCGGCCGAGCCGCTTGCCGTCCGCGGTGACGGTGTCGCCCTTGAGGTAGCCGAGGTCGCTGAGCAGCGCGCAGACCCGGTCGAAGGTGCGCGCGATGGTGTGGGTGCGCGAGCGCATCCGGCGCTCCAGCACCTCGGTGTCGCGGTGCAGCCGGTGGTAGCGCTCGGACCAGCGGGCGTGGTCCTCACGCTCGTCGCAGCCGTGGCACGGGTGCCGGCGCAGCTCGCCGCGCAGCCGGGCGATCTCCGGGTCGTCGGCGGCCGCCGCCCGGCCCTTGCGGTAGCGCTCGGGCTCCAGGTGGCCGGCCTTGGTGCGCAGCGCGGAGGCCAGGTCGCGACGGGACTGCGGGCTGCGCGGGTTGAACGACTTGGGGATCCGCAGCCGGTCGACGGCGACCACCGGGTACGGGAAGTCGATCATCGCGAGCCGCTTGACCTGCCGCTCGGCGGTGAGCACCACCGGACGCGGGCCGTCCTGATAGTCCGGGTGGCGCGGTCCGCCGCGGCCACTGCGGCTGACCGGCGGCAGGCCGGGGTCGAGCACCAGTGCCAGCCCGGCGAACTTGCCGCTCGGGACGTGGATCACGTCGCCCGGCTTGAGCGCCTCGACGGCCTCGACCGCGGCGGCCCGGCGCTGGCTGCTGCCCTCCCGGGCCAGCTCGTTCTCCCGCTCCTTGAGCGCCCGGCGCAGACCCATGTACTCCTCGAAGTCGCCCAGGTGGCAGGTCATCGCGTCGCGGTAGCCCTCCAGGCCCTCCTCGTTGCGCTGCACCTGCTTGGCGATGCCGACCACCGAGCGGTCGGCCTGGAACTGGGCGAACGAGGTCTCCAGCAGCTCGCGCGAGCGGTGCCGGCCGAACTGCGAGACCAGGTTGACGGCCATGTTGTAGGACGGCCGGAACGACGACTTCAGCGGGTACGTCCGGGTGCCCGCCAGCCCGGCCAGCGCCTCCGGGTCGAGACCGCGCTGCCAGAGCACCACCGCGTGGCCCTCGATGTCGATGCCGCGCCGGCCGGCCCGGCCGGTGAGCTGCGTGTACTCGCCGGGGGTGATGTCGGCGTGCATCTCGCCGTTCCACTTGACCAGCTTCTCCATCACCACCGAGCGGGCGGGCATGTTGATGCCCAGCGCCAGCGTCTCGGTGGCGAAGACCGCCTTCACCAGGCCCTTCAGGAACAGCTCCTCGACCACCTCCTTGAACCGCGGCAGCATGCCCGCGTGGTGGGCGGCGACGCCGCGCTCCAGCGCGTCCAGCCACTCGAAGTAGCCGAGGACGTGCAGGTCCTCGTCGGGGATGGCGGCGCAGCGCTCCTCGACCAGCGCGCGCACCTGGGCGCGCTCGGTGTCCTTGTTGAGCCGCAGCCCGGAGGCCAGGCACTGCTGCACGGCGGCCTCGCAGCCGGCCCGGCTGAAGATGAAGGTGATCGCCGGCAGCAGGCCCTCGGCGTCCAGCCGGTCGATCACCTCGACCCGGCCGGGGGTCCAGACCCGGCCCGGACGGCCGTTGGACATCGAGCGGCCGCGGCCGCGCTGGAACCGCGGGTTGCGGTCGGCCTCGGCCCGGGCCAGCCGGACCAACTCCGGGTTGACCGCCTTGGCCGGGTTGCGCGGGGCGTTCTTCGGGCGGCCGTCCGCGTCCGGGTTGGAGAACAGGTCGTACATCCGGCTGCCGGCCATCACGTGCTGCCAGAGCGGAACCGGGCGGTGCTCGGAGACGATCACCTTGGTGCCGCCGCGGACCGTGTCCAGCCAGTCGCCGAACTCCTCGGCGTTGGAGACCGTGGCGGAGAGCGAGACCAGGGTGACCGACTCGGGCAGGTGGATGATCACCTCCTCCCAGACCGCGCCGCGGAACCGGTCGGCGAGGTAGTGCACCTCGTCCATCACCACGTAGCCGAGGCCGGCCAGGGTCGAGGAGCCCGCGTAGAGCATGTTGCGCAGCACCTCGGTGGTCATCACCACGATCGGCGCGTCGCCGTTGACCGTGTTGTCACCGGTGAGCAGGCCGACCCTGGCGGCGCCGTACCGCTTGACCAGGTCGCCGTACTTCTGGTTGGAGAGGGCCTTGATCGGGGTGGTGTAGAAGCACTTGCGCCCGGCGGCCAGCGCGAGGTGGACGGCGAACTCGCCGACGATGGTCTTGCCGGAGCCGGTCGGCGCGGCGACCAGGACGCCGGAACCCTGCTCCAGCGCCTCGCAGGCCTCCAGCTGGAACGGGTCGAGCGGGAAGTCGTACAGCTCCTGGAAGCCGTACAGGGCGGTGGCCTGCTCCTGGGCACGCCGGCGGGCGGCCGCGTAGGCCTCGGCGGGGCTCAGGGCGTCATCGTCGGACAGGGCGCTGCTCATGGGCGTCACCTCGTTCTTCCCGTGGTGGTGGGGCACAGACGGTGACGCCTGTGGCTGCGCGGGCGGCACCCCGGCAACCGCCGGGGCCGGGACGCAGCTGGTGCGGTCGGTGTGGTGTTCCAGCATCTCAGCGAGAGGTTACCCGGCCGGACCGACATTGATCGCACAGTTTTCCCGGACAGATTCGAGCACATATCCGATGATATCGAGCACAAGATGGCCGAGTTTTGTCGCCTGCGATCAAACGTCAACCGTACGTCGCCACCCTCCCTACAGTCGGTGCACATCACGACCCCGACCGAGCACGCGATCGACCGACGAGCAGGAGAGACAGCCCGATGGCGAACCTGGAGACGGCACTCAAGGAAGCGTTGACCATTGACGGCGCGATCGGCGCCGCGCTGGTCGACTACGGCAGCGGGATGGCCCTGGGAGCACTCGGCGACAACACCGAGTTGGACCTCAACATCGCGGCCGCCGGGAACACCGACGTGGTCCGGGCCAAGATGCGGACCATGGAGATGCTCAACCTGCACGACAACGAGATCGAGGACATCCTGATCAGTCTCAGCAGCCAGTACCACCTGATCCGCCCGCTGACCACGAAGAGCGGCCGCGGGCTCTTCCTCTACCTGGCGCTCAGCCGCTCCCGGGCGAACCTGGCGATGGCCCGGCACCAGTTGAAGGGCATCGAGTCCGCGCTGGAGCTGTGACCTCGCGGCTTCCTGCCGCTCGGCCGCTCAGCCCTTCAACAGCCCGGCCAGGCCGGTGGCGAGTGCCTGGTACTCCGCGGCCCGGTTGTACACCTGCGCACTGATCCGCAGCACTCCGCCGCCCGCCCAGGGCCGCACCGCGATCCGTGCCCCGAGCCGCTGCCGGACCGTCGCCACCAGCCCGCGGGCCGCCTCCTCGGTCTCCGCGACGCCGGCGGGCAGCCGGACCGCCCGCATCGAGACACCGACCGAGCCGGGCAACGGCCGCAGCCCCGCCCCCTCCACCAGCAGCCATTGCCCGTGCCGGGCGAGCCGTTCGTTGTGCTCGCGCACCCGCTCCGGGCCGAGCCGCGCCAGCAGGGCCGGTCCACCGGGCGCGGCCAGCCAGGCCGTGTAGTCGCAGGTCCCCCGCCACTCGACGGCGGCCGGGAAACCGCGCTCGTGCTCCCAGGAGTAGGTGAGCGGACGGATCCGCTCCGCCCAGGCCGGGCCCACCGCGAGGAGGGCGGTGGGTCGGGGCGCGAAGGCCCACTTGTGCAGGTTGCCGAACCAGAAGTCGGCGAGGGCGACTTCCGGGGCGAGTGGCAGCATCCCGGGCGCGTGCGCGGCGTCCACCATGGTGACCACGCCGCGGGTGGCCAGCGCGGTCAGCAACGGACCGGTGGCGACCGCGCGGGCAGTGGGCGAGGTGACCCGGTCCAGGATCACCACCCGGGTCCGCGGCCCGACCGCGGCCAACACCAGCCCCGCGAAGCCGTCGAGCGCGCTCTGCGGGTCGGGCGGCTCGGCGAGGTCCAGCGGGAGGCGGACGGTCCGCAGCACCGCCCCGCACTCCGCGGCCCGGCGCTCGGCGGCCCGGGCCACCACGCCGTAGCTGTGGTCGGTGACCAGGATCTCCTCGCCCGGCGCGAGTGACACGCTGTCCAGCGCCACCGCCACCGCCTCGGTGACGTTGTTGACCAGCGCCAGCCGTGCCGGGTCGATGCCGAGCGCCCTGGCCACCGCCGTCCGGGCGGCCGCGATCCGGGCCGGCAGCGTGCCGAAGAAGCCGTCCGGATCCCGTTCCTGCTCGGCGCGCAACCGCTGCTGCTCGGCCTGCACCGGGAGCGGCACGGCGCCGTACGACCCGTGGTTGAGATGGGCCACCGCGGGGTCGAGTGCGAACAGGGCCGCGGCCCCGACGATCGGCTCGGGCGGGAGTTCGACCGGTTCCAGCGGCAACCCAGCTGTCATGCTGCCTACTTGTAACCCACCACGAGACCACCAGGCAACACCGCGGGTACGTCGGCGGGTCATCGCGCCCGGGTCACACGCCCGGCAGCGGGTCCTGCTCCCCCGGCACCACCCGCACCGCCTGCTCCGGCCCGCGGCACTCCTTGCCCAGCCGCAGCAGCCGCGCCTCCGGATCTCGCAGCACCCGCCCGCACCGGCGACAGCGCACGACGGACGGCAGCGTCGCGGGTCCGGTTGGCAGCAGGGCGGGTTGATCAGCAGTCACCCGTTCATCCTAGTGGCGCCACAGAGCCGAGTAACATAGTAATGTGAAATTTCACAGCGTCAGGAGGCCGCCCACTCCCCGAGGAGCCGTCAGATGTCGCCGCAGCAGCCCGCCCCGCTCCACACCGGCAGCCACGACCTGCCGGTCTCCCCCGCCCTGGACGCCTTCATGGCCACCTCCTGGGCCGCCACCCCGCTACCCGCCGACGACCGCGTCCCGGGCCACCATCTCACGCCCGAACGACGCGCCCGACTCTCCGCCGCCTTCCCCGGCGAGCGGCTGCTGGTCCCGGCCGGTCAACTCACGGCCCGCAGCAACGACATCGACCACCGCTTCCGCCCGCACAGCGCCTACGCCTGGCTCACCGGGCTGTGCGGCGAGGACCAGGCGGGGCACGTGCTCGTACTCGAACCCGCCGGAGCCACCGGCCACGAACCGGCGCTCTACCTGCGCCCCCGCTCGCCGCGCAACGGCCCGGAGTGCTACCGCGACCGCCGCTACGGCGAGTTCTGGGTCGGCCGCCGTCCCGACCTGGCCGAGGCCGCCCGGCTGACCGGCCTGCGGACCGCCCATCTCGACGACCTGCCCAAGCTGCTGACCGGCGCCCAACCGGCCACCCGGGTGCTGGCCGGCGTCGACCCGGTACTCGACCAGGCCACCGGACGCCCCACCGCCGGCGCCGACCGGGACGGCCAACTCGCCTCGGTGTTGTCCGAGTTGCGCCTGATCAAGGACGAGTGGGAGGTCGGCCGGCTGCAACTCGCGGTGGACCACACCACGGCCGGATTCACCGACGTGGTGCGCGCCCTGCCGGAGGCTCTGCGCCACCCGCGCGGCGAGCGGTGGATCGAGGGCGTCTTCAACCTGCGGGCCCGGGCCGAGGGCAACGGGACCGGCTACCAGACCATCGCCGCCTCCGGCGCGCACGCCTGTGTGCTGCACTGGATCCGCAACGAGGGCCGGCTGCGCGAGGGTGAACTCCTGCTGCTGGACGCCGGTGTGGAGACCGACAGCCTCCACACCGCCGACATCACCCGCACCCTGCCGCTCAGCGGCACCTTCTCCCCCGTCCAACGGCAGCTCTACGACCTGGTGTTGGCTGCCCAGGACGCCGGCATCGCCGCGCTGCGTCCGGGTGCCCGGTTCCGCGACTTCCACCTGGCGGCGATGCGGGTGATCGCCGAGGGACTGGCCGACTGGGGCGTGCTGCGGATCCCGGCCGAACAGGCGCTGCACGAGGACAGCGGGCTCTACCGCCGCTACACCCTGTGCGGCAGCGGGCACATGCTCGGCCTGGACGTCCACGACTGCGCCCGGGCCCGGGCGGAGACCTACCTGGACGGAGTGCTGGCCGAGGGCCACGTGCTCACCGTGGAACCCGGGCTCTACCTCCAGCCGGACGACGAGACCCTGCCGCTCGAACTGCGCGGCATCGGCATCCGGATCGAGGACGACCTGGTGATCACCACGGAGGGCGCCCGTCTGCTCTCCGGCGCCCTGCCGCGCACCGTCCCGGCCATCGAGGAGTGGATGGCCACCCTGCTGCGCTGACGGACCCCGGCGCTCCGCGCTCCCAGCCCGGCCCGATCATCACTCCACTCGTCGCACCCGTGACCGACCCGCCCGCTACCGCTGGGCGGCCCGCCAGAGGGCGGCGGTGATCCCGGCCGCCGGACCGGCCCCGGCACGGGCGTGCCCCGTCCCGGCCCAGAGGTGCAACGCCTCGGGGTCGCCGCGGCGGGCGGCGGCCGTGCGCAGCGGGGCGGTGAGGTGGTGCACCTCTGGGTAGGCGTGCGGGGCGTGGCCGGCGTGCCGGTCGGTGAAGGCGTTGCGCAGCCCGCGGGCGACACGACCGGTGAACGCGCGGGTCAGCACGGTCTGCTCGAACCTCGGGTCGGCCAGCGCCGCGCGGTGCACCGGTGAGGTGCCGGCCTCGTCGGAGCGCAGGTAGGCGGTGCCCAGCTGGACCGCCACGGCCCCGGCCCGCAGCGCGGCGGCCAGGTCGGCGCCGGCGGTCAGGCCCCCGGCGGCGATCAACGGCAGGCCCACCGCAGCGCGGACCAGCGCCAGCAGCTCCGGCAGCGACTCGGTCCCCGGTTCGTCGCCGGCTCGGTGGGTGCCCCGGTGCCCGCCGGCCTCGGGACCCTGGACGCAGAGCGCGTCCATCCCCAGCCGGGCCGCTGCCCGCGCCTCGTCCGCACTGGTCACGGTGGCCACCTGCGCGGTGCCCGCGGCCCGTAGCGCGGTGGCCTCCTGACGGGTCGGCAGCCCGAAGGTGTACGAGACCACCGGGACGGGATCGGTGAGCAGCACCGCCAGCTTGGCCGCCCAGTCCTCGTCGTCCGGCGGGATCCGCTCGGGCAGTTCGACACCCCAGCGCTCGGCCTCCGGCAGCAGTTCGGCACGGTAGGCGGGCAGCCCGGCCAGCGCGGCGGGGTCGGTGGCCGCGGGCACGAAGAGGTTGACGCCGAACGGACGGTCCGTCAGTGCCCGGGTGCGCGCGATCTGTTCGGCCATCGCGCCGGCCGTGCGGTAACCGGCGGCCAGGAATCCGAGACCGCCGGCCTGGTTCACCGCCGCCACCAGTTCGGGCGTGGACGCGCCACCGGCCATCGGCGCGGCGATGATCGGTACCACCGGATCGGAGAGCGTGAACACCCGCTCAGCCTACGCCCGCGACCTGTCGGTCAGCGTCAGCCCGCCACCGTTCGCCGTGGCTCCCGGCCAGGTCGGGACGTTGCTGGCCACGGTCTGCAACCACGGCACCGAGCCCCCCACCTCCGCCACCCTGGTGATCAACGGCCCCGCCGATCCCGGCCTGCGACTGAGCGCCGGCCCGTACACCCCCGGCCCGGTGGACGGCGGGTGGAACTGGATCCGCTTCCCCGTCGCGCAGAACCTGGCTCCCAGCGCCTGCGCGACCTACCAGGTCCACGCCAGGACGATCGGCACCGTCGATGGTCCGGCCACCTACTCCGGCGGCACCGCCGAGGTGGACTGGGCTCCCGACCAGAACCCCGCCGACCGGAACAGCACCTGGTCGCTGGACGTCTCCTCCCCGGTCACCGACGCGGTCCTGGAGCTCCACCGGCCCCCAAGCCGACCACCTCCGGCGGCGGCGCCGACTTCGGGGTGGCCGAGAGCACCTTCGGTCCGTCCGACGACTACCCGTTCCGCGGCAAGGTGGTGGCCCAGCTCCCGCCGGGCTCGAAGTTCCTGAGCAGTTTGCCGGCGTACAACCCGTGCCGGTTCTCGCCCGACGGCACCACCGCGACCTGTGACGACACGGTGCCCAGCACCTGGGCCTTCAGCAACCGCGGCTTCGCGGTGCGGATCGACCCGGCGGCCGCACCCGGCACCAGCGTTCCGGTGACGGTGATCTATGAGGCCCCGGCCGACCCGGCGCCGCAGCGCTTCGTGCTGACCGTGCTGATCCTGGTCTGCTGACCGCCGCCGGCGAGCCGGACGGGCAGCCCACTCGGCCCCGCCCGGACCGGTCGGTCCGTGGGGGCTCGGATCAGACCGGTCGGATCAGGCCGTTGGCGAGACCGGCCGCGATGGCAGCCGTCCGGCTGTCCACGCCGAGCTTGTCGTAGATGTGCACCAGGTGGGTCTTGACGGTGGCCTCGCTGATGAAGAGCCGCTTGGAGATCTGCCGGTTCGCCAGCCCCGCCGCGAGCAGCTGCAGGATCTCGACCTCCCGCGGCGAGAGCGTCGGCCGCCCCGCCCGCACCCGCCCGAGCAGCCGGGCGGCGACCGGTGGGGCGAGCACCGTCTCGCCGCGGGCGGCCGCCCGGACGGCCGCCGCGACCTCCTCCGGTGGGGCGTCCTTGAGCAGGTAGCCGGTCGCGCCGGCCTCCACCGCGGCCAGGATGTCGGCATCCGTGCTGTAGGTGGTGAGGATCAGCACCGCGGGCGGGTCGGGCAGCGCGTTGATCCGCCGAGTCGCCTCGACGCCGTGCATCCCGTCGCCCATCTGCAGGTCCATCAGCACCACGTCGGGCCGGTCCTCCGGCTCGGCCAGCAGTCGCAGCGCGGCCGCGCCGTCCGCCGCCTCACCGACCGCGGCGAGCCCGGGCAACTCGTCCAGCATCGCGCGCAGCCCCCGCCGGACCACCGGGTGGTCATCGACCAGCAGGACCCGGATCACCGGACCACCACCCCGGTCCGCGCGGCACGCTCGCCGCCCGGCGCGGGCACGGTTCCGGCCGCCCGGCTGTGCGTGTTCCCAGCCGTCCCGACCACCCGCAGGGGCAGCGAGACCGCCACCGCCGTGCCCTCGCCGGGCACCGACTCGACCGACAGGGTGCCGCCCAGCGCGGCGATCCTCTCCCGCATGCCGTGGAGGCCGAAGCCCCCCTGCCCGCTGGCGGACGCCGGCCCGGCCTGTGGGTCGAACCCGACGCCGTCGTCGTACACGTCCAGCGTCACCGCCTCGTCCAGGTAGCTCAAGGTCACCGTGATCCGCGCGGCCTGGGCGTGCCGCACCGCGTTGGCCAGCGCCTCCTGGGTCAGCCGCAGCACCGCGACCTCCGCCTCCACCGGCAGCGGACAGGGCTCGCCGTCCAGCCGGAACACCGCGCCGGAACCGGCCGCCAGCCGGCGCAGCGCCTCGCTGAGCGTCGCGTCGTCCAGCGCGGGCGGGGTGAGCGCGTGCACGAAGCGGCGCGCCTCGGCCAGATTCTCGGCCGCGGTCTGCCCGACCTCGCGGATCCGCAGCGCGGCCGTCGCCGGATCGGCCGGCAGCGCCGACTCCGCCGCCCGGGCCAGCAGCACGATGCTGGAGAGGCCCTGCGCCAGGGTGTCGTGGATCTCCCGGGCCAACCGCTGGCGCTCGGCCAGCTGGCCGGCCGCGCGCTGGCTGACGGCCAGCCTGCCGCGGGTCCACAACAGATCGTCGATCAGCCGTTTTCGCGCGCGGCTCTCCTGGTAGAGCGCCGCATAGCCGTACGCGGTGAGCAGCGCGACCGCCGCGCCGGCCAGCGGGCCGAGCACCTTGGCGGTGGTGAGCCCGCCGACGGTGCCGGCCTGGGCGGCCACCACGACCGCGGTCAGGCCCAGCACCGACGGCAGCGCCCAGCGCAGCGCCATCAGGTGCAGGCAGAGGAAGTAGAGCGGGAAGGCCAGATAACCGAACTCGGGATGGCCCAGCACCAGCGCCGCCCAGAGCGCGATCACCGCGGCCAGCCAGCCGGCCGCCCAGCGCCGCGCGGTACGGAACCGCTCGACCGACCCGCCCGCCGCGTACACCGCGCCGAGCCCGACCGTCAGGGCCCCACCGAGCCCGCCGAGCGTGCCGTCCAGCAGACCGCGCGCCAGCAGCACCGCCAGGAGGGTGAAGAAGAGCCCGTGCAGGGCCAGGTTCATCAGCCGCAGGGCGGGGGTGTTCGCAGAATGGCCCGCGTGGTCGGCGGCCATCTCGTCGTCGCCCGGATCAGTGGCGGTCGAGTCTCTGGTGATCGGATCGGTGGTGCCCACGCCTCCCGAGGTTACGGGCAGGCAGCGGCCGGGCCGAGCCCGCGGGCATCAACCGTTCGATGTATTCCCGAGTGCACCGACCGACGGATCCGCGGAGCACACCTCTCCCCGATGGCAGCGGCCCGCGCACCCGACAGGGTGGAGGAGTCCCACCCGAACCCAATCGACCGGGAAGGTCCCCGTGTTCGTCGCCCTGCGTGACATCCGTTTCGCCAGGGGCCGCTTCGCCCTGATGGGCGCCGTGGTCACCCTCATCACCACGCTCGTGGTCTTCCTCTACGGTCTGACCGGCGGGCTCGCGTCGGCAGCCTCCTCGGCGGTGGACGGGCTGCCGGCCGACCGGATCGTCTTCGGCGCGCCCGCCGGGGCCGCGCCGAGCGCCTCGTTCAGCAGCAGCACCATCTCCGCCGGCCAGCAGGCCGGCTGGGCGGCCGCACCCGGGATCCGCTCGGTCACGCCGCTGGGCATCGCGCTGACCCGGCTGACCGCACAGGGCTCGGCCGCCTCGGTCAGCGTGCTCGGCACGCCGTCCGCGCTGCTGCCACCGATGCTCTCCGGCGGCCCGCCGCAGGACGGCCAGGTCGCGGTGGGCGGCGACACCGCCGCGGCGGACCATCTGTCGGTCGGCAGCCCGGTGACGGTCGGCGCGCGCGCCCTGACCGTCTCCGGCATCACCGACGACCGCTCCTACCAGCACGCGCCCACCGTCTGGACCACGATCGCCACCTGGGAGGCGGTCAGCGGGCAGACCCGGCCGACCGCCCTGGCGGTCAGCACCGGCCCGGGCGCCGACCTCGCCGCCGTGGACCGGGCGCAGAACACCGCGGCCGTACCACGCTCGGACGCGCCGAGCGCGATCGACGGCTACACCGCCGAGCAGGGCAGCCTGCAGATGATCCAGGGCTTCCTGTTCGCGGTGAGCGCGCTGGTCGTGGGCGCCTTCTTCACGGTCTGGACGGTGCAGCGCCGGCCCGACATCGCGGTGCTCAAGGCGGTCGGCGCGAGCAGTGGCTACCTGGTGCGCGACGCGCTGGCGCAGGCCGCCGCGGTGCTGCTGGCCGGCGCGCTGCTGGGCGGGGCGGCCGGGGTGGTGGGCGGGCTGATCGCCTCCGACGGGGTGCCGTTCGACCTCAGCGTGTCCAGCGTCGCCGTCCCGGTGCTCGCGATGGTCCTGCTCGGGCTGGCGGGCGCCGCGCTGGCCGTCCGCCGGATCACCTCCGTCGATCCGATCGCCGCTCTGGGAGCCAACCGATGACCACTCCGTCCACCACCGTCGCCGCCGAGCACGGCGTCCACACCGGCCTCGCGCTGCGCGCGGTCACCCTCAGCTATCCGGACGGCGAGAGCCGGCTGACCGCGCTCGACCGGGTCTCGCTGGAGGTCGGGCCGGGCGAGTTCACCGCGGTCGCCGGGCCGTCCGGCTCCGGCAAGTCGAGCCTGCTCGCGGTCGCCGCCACCCTGCTGCGACCGGACAGCGGACAGGTCCTGATAGACGGTCAGGACGCGGGTGCGCTGGGCGACCGGGCCCGCACCGCGCTGCGCCGGGCGAAGCTGGGCATCGTTTTCCAGCAGTCGAACCTGCTGGCCTCGCTGACCGCGCTGGAGCAGCTGCTGGTACTGGCCGACGTGCGCGGCGAACGGGTCCGCGAGGCCCGGGCGCGGGCCGCCGGGCTGCTGGACTCGGTCGGCCTGTCCGGCGGCAAACAGCAACGCCGCCCGCACCAGCTCTCCGGCGGCGAGCGCCAGCGGGTGAACATCGCCCGGGCGCTCTTCGGCCGGCCGTCGGTGCTGCTGGTGGACGAGCCGACCTCGGCGCTGGACCACGAGCGCGGTGCGCGGATCGTGGAGCTGCTCGGCGAGGTGACCCGCACCCATCGGACCGCCACCGTGATGGTCACCCACGACCGGGCGCTGCTGGACCGGGCGGACCGGGTGCTGCTGATGCGGGACGGCCGGCTGAACGAGCCGACCTGAGGCGGGACTTTCCGAGGTCGGGCGTCCGAGACGGGGCGGCTTTGGGGCGGAGCGATCGCCCGCTGGGCGCTGGCCGCCGGTTGCCGGCTGGTCAGGTGGTGCCCAGTCGCAGCGCGGGCCGCTCCGCCCTGGCCTCCTCCTGGCCCTCGGCCCAGAGCGAGCGGATGTGGCCCAGGTGGCGGACCATGCAGGCCTCCACTGCCGCGCCGTCGCCCGCCAGCAGCAAGTCCAAGAGCTCCAGGTGCTCCTCGGCGGAGGAGACCAGCTCGCCGCGCTGGTCCAGCCGGGTCAGGCCGTAGAGACGCGAGCGCTTGCGCAGGTCACCGACCACCTCGACCAGCCGGGCGTTGCCGGCGAGGCCGAGCAGTGCCAGGTGGAAACGCCGGTCGGCCTCCAGGTAGCCGATCAGGTCGTGGGCGCGGGCGGCGGTGACGATCTCCTCGGCCACCGGGCGCAGCTCGGCAAGCTGTTCACGCGTGGCGGTGCTGGCCAGCCGGGCCACCGTGGGGACCTCGATCAGGGCCCGGATCTCGGTGAAGTCGTCCAGGTCGCGCTCGGTCAGCTCGGTGACCCGGAACCCCTTGTTGCGAACGGCCTCGACCAGCCCCTCCCGAGCCAGGTCGAGCATCGCCTCGCGAACGGGGGTGGCGGAGACCCCGAAGTCGGCGGCCAGTGCCGGCGCGGAGTAGACCACACCGGGCCGCAGCTCGCCCGAGATCAGCGCGGCCCGCAGCGCGTGGGCGACCTGGTCGCGCAGGCGTTCCTGGACGGAGATGAGGGTGCGGGGCTTCGGCTCGGTCACGGCGGTCCTCCGGAAGGTGCGGAGCACCAGCGTACAATGTCACGTTTCGGTGATCATCGAGACGGCGAAGCGCTCCGACTCCGGCGCGCGTCCGGTGCGGAGTGCGCCGGATCCGCCAACCGGGTGCCAGACGTTCCGACACGCCGACACGCGGCAGCGCGGAGCGCGTACAAAACATCGCTTCCCGTGATCGACTTGGGCCATTCCCGAGAGGCGCCACTGACCGCAAGTCCGTTCGTCGGACTGCTCGTTCAGGCCCTCCCGGCTGTCCGGAAGAGAGCCCCAGGAGTATCCCTGATGCGTCGTCCCGTGATCACCGCCGCCCTCGCGGCCGCGAGCGCCACCGCCACCCTGTTGGGGGTCGCCGCCGCCCCGGCCCAAGCAGCCACCGGACGGGTGGTGGTCTTCTCCACCGAGCTCCAACCGCTGGACATCTACGAGAACCCGCAGCAGGGGACCTGCTACAAGCTGCCGCCCTTCTCGCACCTGCTGGACAACCTGACCGACTCCACGGTCCACGTCTACGCCGACCCGGGATGCGTCTTCCCCGCGGCGCTCAACGGCTCACTCGACGGCTCGGTGAAGCCCGGCTTCGGTAACCACGTGATCGGCACCGGCAGCTTCAAGGTCTACTGAGCGGGGCTGCCCGGCCGCCCTCGCCCCGGCCACCGCCCGCCGATGCAGCGCCGCCGCCAGGGCGAGGTCCTGCCAGGCCATCCCGACGCCCTTGAAGAGACGCGGGCGGTCACCGGGTACCGGGGCTCGGCCGGTCAGCAGCTCGGCCAGGTTGGCCCAGCCGTCCGGTCCGGGCCCCACCCCCTCCGCCCAGGGCAGCAGCAGGTCCCCGGCCTCCCGCCGGGCGGCGGAGCGGGCCTCGACGTAGCACGCGGCCCGCCGGACCAACGCGGTGTCCGTCTCCCGGGCCCGCGGCCGATGGGCGCCGATCGCCGCCACCACCGCGTGGTCCGGGACCAGCGCACCGTCGAAGAGCGGCTGGCCGGAACTCGTGCAGCAGACCACCAGATCGGCCCTCGCCACCGCGTCCGGCCGGCCCGCCTCGGCGCGCAGGCCGAGCGCCCGGGCCCGGGCGAGCAGCGCGGCGGCCGGTCCGGCGCGGCGGGCGACCACCGTCACCCGGTCCAGCGCGCGGATCGCGCACAGCGCGGCCAGGTGCCCGTGGGCCTGCGGTCCGGCACCGAACAGCACCAGGTGCGCGGCGGCTGGATCGGCCAGCCGGTCCAGAGCGGCAGCCGTCACGGCGGGCGTGCGCAGCACGGTGAGCGCGGCGGCGTCCAGCAGTGCGAGCGGGCGCAGGGTCGGGCCGTCCAGCAGCAGGTAGCCGCCGGTGATCCGGGGCAGGCCACGGCCGGGGTTGCCGGGCACCACCCCCGCGATCTTCACGCCGACGTGCGCCGCGCCCACCGCGGGCATCAGCAGCAGCTCGCCGGCCGGCACCGGGACGGCACCGCGTGGCGGGTCCTGCTCGGGGTCGAGGCCGTCGAGCAGCACACCGACGATGACCGCCCGGGCCTGCTCCGGCGTCAGATCGGCCGGCAGGACGGGCAGCACCGGCCCCGGTGCGCTCACCCGACCGCTCCTCCGCCGAGCCCCGGCGACGCCGGGCCGAACCGGAACCCGGTGCCCAACGGATCGTCCGGGTCCAGCACGAAACGGTGCTCGCCGGTCCGGTACGCCTGGCCGGTGACCTCGGTGAGCAGACCGCGCGGGCTCTCGCCGAGCAGCCGTCCGGTGAACACGGTGCCGACCACCGACTCGTGCCGCAGCTCCTGCCCTGCGGCGATCCGCCCGTCGGCGGTCAGCAGGGCGAGCCGGGCGGCAGTCCCCGAACCGCACGGCGAGCGGTCCAGCTGACCGTCCGCGAAGACCGTGACGCTGCGCTGGTGCGGGCCGGCCGGTGTGTCGGGCAGCTCCTGGTACAGGACCACCCCGTACAGGTCGTACTCCGCCACCAGGACCGCCCGGACCGCCCGGCCGAGCGCGGCCAGCTCCGGCAGCGCCGCCGGGGAGACCTCCGGGACCGCGAGCGAGGCGTAGCGGGCGCCGGCATCCGCCACGTCCACCCGTACGGTGCCGAGCGCGGTGGCGACCGGCACCCCGCGGGCCAGTACGGTGGCCGGCACCGACCGGAAGCCCACCGCCGTGGTGCGACCGCCGGCCCGGTGCACCAGCGCGGTGACCCGGCCGGACGGCACGTCGATCCGCACCGGCACGCCGCCGTCCTCGGGCGCCGCGACCAGCCCGCTCTCCACCGCCCAGGCGCCGAGCGCGATGGTGCCGTGGCCGCAGGCGGTCGAGTAGCCGTCCTGGTGGAAGAAGAGGACGCCGAGCTGGGCCCCACGGTCGTCCGGCGGCACCAGGAACCCGCCGTACATCCCCGCGTGCCCCCGCGGCTCGCGGGTGAGCAACTGCCGGACGCCGTCCAGCGGGCCGCCGCCCGGGCCGAGCGCGCGGGCCCGGCGCTCGGCGACGGTGTCGCCGGGGACGGCCGGCAGGCCGCCGGTGACGATCCGGAACGGCTCGCCCGCGGTGTGGTAGTCGATGGTCTCGATGATCACCGAGGGCCGCCGTCGGGCAGCAGGGTGATGGTCCGTTCGGCGGTGTAGAAGTCGAGCGCGGCCGCGCCCTGCTCGCGCGGGCCGTAGGAGGCCGTCTTGGCCCCGCCGAACGGTAGGTGGAAGTCCACACCGCTGGTGGGCGCGTTGATCCGGATCATCCCGGCGTCCAGGCGGTCGGCGGCGGCCAGCGCGACGTCCAGGTCGGCGGTGTGCACCGAGGCGGCCAGGGTGTGCCGGGTGGCGTTGGCCAGCGCCACGGCCTGGTCCAGGTCGGTGGCGGGCAGCAGGACGGCGACCGGGCCGAAGAACTCCTCGGTCAGCAGCGGATGCCCGTCCGGGACGTCGGCGAGCAGCGTCGGTTCGATGAACCAGCCGTCCAGCGGCACCCGTTCGCCACCGGCCAGGACCTTCGCACCGGCGGCCCGGGCGGAGTCGACCGCACCGGTGAGGCGGTCCAGCGCGGCTTCGGAGATCACCGGGCCGCAGACCGTCTCCGGCCGCGCGGGGTCACCGGCCGGGGTCGCGGCCAGCGCCTTGGCCAGCGCGGTGCGCAGCGCCGGGTAGGCCGGACCGATCGCGATCACCCGACTGGTGGCGGTGCACTTCTGGCCCGCGTAGCCGGCGACGGCCGCGGCGAGGTGGGCGGCGGCCCGGTCGAGGTCGGCGTCCGGCAGCACCAGGGCGGTGTTCACCCCGCCCAGCTCGGCCTGCACCGGGACGCCTCGGCTGCTGGCGGTGCGGATGACCGCCTGACCGGTGGCGGTCGAACCGGTGAAGGAGACCACGTCGGCCGCCGCGACCAAGGCGTGGCCCTCCTCCGGGCCGCCCGGCAGCACCGTCAGCACGTCCGCCGGCAGGTCGAGCAGTTCGGCCAGCCGCAACGCGCAGGCGGTGGCCTCGGGGGCGGGCTTGAGCACCACGGTGTTGCCGACCGCCAGCGCCGGGGCGGCCTTCCAGGCCGGGATCGCCAGCGGGAAGTTCCACGGCGTGACCAACCCGGCCACCCCGTACGGGCGGCGGCGGGTCAGCAGCAGGCCGGCGCCGGCGGTCGGCTCGTGCACGGCACCGGTCGGTGCGTAAGGGGCCTGGGCGTAGTAGCGCAGGATCGCGACGGTGCGGGTCACCTCGCCGCGGGCCTCGGTGACCGGCTTGCCGACCTCGCGGACGGTCAGCGCGGCGAGTTCGGTGGCGTTCGCCTCGACGGCGTCGGCGGCCCGGCCCAGCGCGGCCGAGCGCGCGGCGGCGCCGGCCGCCAGCCAGCCCGGCTGGGCGGCCCTGGCCCGTTCGACGGCCGCGGCGGTGCCGAACGCGCCGCGGGTCTGCGTCTCGAGGACCAGATCGGCCGGGTCGGCGGGGTTGCGGGAGGTGACGGTCACAGCGGAAACCCTTCTCTCACAGCAGGAACCCCGCGGGGAACGGATCGGTGGGGTCCAGGAAGTACTGGGCGGTGCCGGTCAGCCAGGCGCGGCCGGTCACCGTGGGAACCACGGCGGGGCGGCCGGCCACGGACGTCTCGGCGACCAGGCGGCCGGTGAAACGCGAACCGATGAACGAATCGTTGACGAAGTCGCGGTCGAGCGGGAGTTCGCCGCGGGCGTGCAGCTGGGCCATCCGGGCGCTGGTCCCGGTGCCACAGGGCGAGCGGTCGAACCAGCCGGGGTGGATGACCATCGCGTGGCGGGAGTGCTGGGCGGTGGCACCGGGAGCGAGCAACTGGACGTGGTGGCAGCCGCTGATCCCGGGGTCCTCGGGGTGGACCGGCCGGGCGGCGTCGTTGATCGCCCTCATCAGGGCCAGCCCGGCGTCCAGGATCTCCTGCTTGCGGGCGCGCTCGAACGGCAGCCCGAGCGCGGCCAGCGGCAGGATCGCGTAGAAGTTGCCCCCGTAGGCGAGGTCGTAGCCGACCGTGCCGCGACCGGGCAGCCCGACCTTCTGGTCGAGGGCGACCGCGAAGGACGGGACGTTGCGGATCGTCACGGCGGTGGCGGCGCCGTCGCGGACCTGCACCTCGGCGGTGACCAGGCCAGCTGGGGTGTCCAGCCGGACGGTGGTGACCGGTTCGACCACCTCGACCATGCCGGTCTCCACCAGGACGGTGGCGACGCCGATGCTGCCGTGGCCGCACATCGGCAGCAGACCGGAGACCTCGATGAACAGCACGCCCGCGTCCGCGTCGGGGCGGGTGGGCGGCTGCAGCACGGCGCCGCTCATCGCGGCGTGGCCGCGCGGCTCGCACATCAGCAGGGTGCGGAAGTGGTCGAGGTGCCGCTGGAAGTGGACTCGCCGCTCGGCCATGGTGGCGCCCGGGATGACACCGAACCCACCGGTGATCACACGGGTGGGCATGCCCTCGGTGTGCGAGTCGACGGCGTGGAAGACATGACGGGTGCGCATCGGTGACCCTTCGTCGGTGGTGGGGTCGGCGGTCCCCGCGGCGGGGCGAGGTCCGTCCGCTGTCATCCGCCGCTGCCGCGGTCAGCTGGGCCGGCCCGCGGGCAGACCCGCCGGCAGACCCGCTGCCGGCCGGCCCGACGCCTGACCGAACGCATGCTCGGTGGCGGCGCGCACCTCGGCGGCGGCCTCCGCCGGCAGCGGACCGCGCGGCGGCCTGGTCGGTCCCCCGGGCCGACCCACCAGCTCCATCGAGAGCTTGATCGCCTGGACGAACTCGGTCCTGGAGTCCCAGCGCAGCAGTGGGTGCAGCGCCCGGTAGAGCGGCAGCGCGGCGGTCAGGTCGTGCGCGACCGCGGCCCGGTAGAGCGCGACGGTCGCTTCCGGTACCGCGTTGGGGAAACCGGCGATCCACCCGACCGCGCCGGCCAGCGCGAGTTCGAGCAGCACGTCGTCGGCGCCGACCAGCAGATCCAGGCCCGGTGCCGACTCGGCGATCTGGTAGGCGCGCCGGACGTCGCCGCTGAACTCCTTGACCGCCACGATGCTGCCGTCCGCGTGCAGCGCGGCGAGCAGGTCGGGCGTGAGGTCCACCCGGGTGTCGTACGGGTTGTTGTAGGCGACGACCGGCAGCCCGGCCTTCGCGACCTCGGCGTAGTGCTCCCGGACGGTTGCGGCGTCGGCCCGGTAGGCGTTCGGCGGCAGCAGCAGGACGGAGCCGGCGCCCGCCTCGGCGGCCTGCTCGGCCCAGCGGCGGCACTCGGCGCTGCCGTATCCCGCCACCCCCGGCATCACCCGGGCCCCGTCGCCGGCCGCCTCGACGGCGGTCACGACCACCCGGGCGCGCTCGTCCGGCGTCAGCGTCTGGTACTCGCCGAGCGAACCGTTGGGGACCACCCCGTCACAGCCGGAGTCGACCAGCCAGCGGACGTGCTGGGCGTAGGCGTCGAAGTCGACCGAGAGGTCGGCCCGGAACGGAAGCGCGGTGGCGACCATGATGCCGTGCCACGGGCGGATGCGGTCGAGCGAAGCGTTGACCACGAGCTTCTCCTTAATGAGGTGTGACATTTTATATCGTTCGTCGGGCGGGCGACAAGGGTGAGAGCAGTGCTCCCGTCGAGGAGCGCTGATCACGGGCGGGAGCACTGCTCTTCATGCAGAGCGCCGGCCACCTTGCCGATCACCGCTCCGTCAACAGATCGCCAGTCGCAACAGAGAGCAGCGCTCTCACTCCTCCACGCCCCTTTCGGCCAGCGCGGCCAGTTCCCCCAGTCGCACGGGACACGACAGCGGCCGGCGGTCGGCCACCGGAGCAGCCCCCGCCCCATCCCCCGCCCCTGCGGCAGCACCAGCGCCCTCCGCGAGCAGACCGACGGCCGAGCCGCACATCCGCCCCTGGCACCACCCCATCCCCGCCCGGGTGAGCAACTTGACGGTCCGGACGTCTCCGGCCCCCAGGTCATCGACGGCCGCCCAGACCGCCGCGGCGGTGACCTCCTCACAGCGGCAGACCTCGGTGTCCGGACGCAGCCAGTCGGCCCACCCCTGCCCCGGCCGGTGGCTCGCGGCCATCAGCTCCGCGAAGGCCCGCAACCGCCGCCGCCTGCCGAGCAGTTCCGAAGGCGGATCGACAGACCGACCGGCGACTTCCCCGGCGATCGCCCGAGCAGCCAACTCACCTTCGCACAACGCCAGTTCAGCGCCACCGACACCGCAGGACTCGCCCGCCGCCCAGAGACCGGGCACGCTGGTGCGCTGCCGTCCGTCGACGCGCAGTGCGACCGCGCCGTCCGGGGTGACCCGCGTGGCCGCGCCCAACTCGACGGCCAGCTCGATCTGCGGGACCAGCCCGTGCCCCACCGCGAGCGCGTCGCAGGCGATTCGCCGTGCGGTCCCCGGCACCACGCGCCAGTCGCCGTCCAGCCGTGCCACCGTCACCGCGGTGACCCGCTCGTCCCCGTGCGCCTCGACCACGGCGCCGCCTCGCAGCAACCGCACGCGATGCCGCAGGAACGCCGTACCGTGCGCCGCCCCCTCCGCCAACTTGCCCGGGACGCCGACGAGTACATCCGGTCGGCGAGCGTAGCCGAGGTAGTCGGCGGCCTCGACCACGGCGGGCACCCGGGCACCGGCCGCCGCCAGCGACGCGGCCACCGCGAGCAACAGCGGGCCGCTCCCCGCCACCACGATCCGCCGCCCCGGCAGCACCAACCCCGACTTCAACATCGCCTGCACCCCACCCGCGCCCACCACGCCGGGCAAGGTCCAACCAGGGAACGGGAGTTGCCGCTCATAGGCACCGGTTGCCAGCAGCACGGCCCGAGCGGCGATGACAGCGCCGCCCGTGCCATCCGGCCCGGTAGCGGCGAACAACCGCCAGGTCTCGCCCGGTTCGGCCGCCCACACATGATGGTGCGTCAACTGGTCTACCAGGCCGGAGCGGCAGTGGGACGTCAGGCGGTCCGCACGGTCGGCGAAGGCATGCCGGTGGTGGTGCAACCGGTCCGGACGGGCGACCCTCAGTTCGGGTGCCGGGTGCCGGTAGTACTGCCCACCCGCCCGGGCACCCGCGTCGAGCAGAACACAACGCAACCCGAGGTCGGCAGCGGCCACCGCCGCCGCCAACCCGGCCGGACCTGCCCCGATCACCGCCAGGTCGTGGACCACCGCACCACCCGCCCGCCGCCGCCCGCCACGCTCAGACCCCGAGGTCGGCATGCCCGTCCCCCTCCTGCGTGGTGACGACGGCGCCCGGCTCGGCGGGCAGCAGGCAAGTGCGCTGGTTGGGACGCCCGTTCACGATGGCCAGGCAGTCGAAGCACACCCCGATCCCGCAGAACGCACCGCGCGGCCGGCCCGCCACCCGGGTGGTCCGCCAGGCCACGATGCCCGCGGCCCAGAGCGCGGCGGCGATGGTCTGCCCGGGCAGCGCGGGCACGGGACGCCCGTCGAACTCGATGCTGTGGGCCGGCCCCGGGTCGGCCGCGACCAGCGCGGCGGGGGTACGAGCCATGGCTTCTCCGTTCTGCGCAAGCGAACAAGCGAACACGAGAACAAACACACGAACAACAAGCGAGCGGCAAGCGAGCAGTCAGGCGATCAGCCACTCGACCGGACGGACCGACCGGACGAACGGCCCGACCGGCTCACCCGCCCCGTCCCCCGCTCGCCCCGCCCACCGCGAACCGCTCCGGACGGAACGGCGCGAGGTCCAACTCCACCTGCCCCCCGGTCAACAGCCGGCTGATCAGCAGCCCCGTCGCGGGCGCCAGGCCGATCCCCGCACCCTCGTGCCCACAGGCGTGGTACAGGCCCGGCGCCCGCGCATCCGCGCCGATCGCCGGCAGATGGTCCGGCAGGTACGGACGGAAGCCCCGGTAGGCACGCAGCACCCGCACATCGGCCAGCACCGGGAAGAGCGCCGCCGCCTGAGCCGCCAGCCGGGCCAGCACGGCGACCGACAGCGCCGGATCGAAGCCGACCCGTTCCCGGCTGGCACCGATCAGCACCGGTCCGGACGGTGTCCCCTCGACCACCGCCGAGGTCTGCAGCCCGGCCGAGTCACTCGCCACGTCGGCGACGTAGTCCGCCGCGTAGACCTTGTGCCGTACGACCCGCGGCAGCGACTCGGTGACCAGGACGAAGCCACGCCGGGGCAACACCGGCAGCGTCACTCCGGCCAGCGCCGCGATCTCGCCGCCCCAGGTACCCGCGGCATTGACCACGGCCCCGGCGGCCAACGTGCGCCGTGCCGTCCGCACCCCGCGCACGGCACCGCCCGGCCCGGTCACCAGCGCGTCGACGCGCTCGCCCAGATGGACCCGGGCGCCGGCCCGACGCGCCGCGCGCAGCAGGTGGGCGGCGGCCAGCGCCGGCTGGACCTGGGCGTCCTGCGGATAGTGAAACCCGCCGGCCACTCCGGGCGCGAGGTGCGGCTCCAGCTCCCTCAGCCCGTCGGCGGACACCTCCGCAGCGGTCACCCCGGCCGATGCCTGCGCGGCCGCCAGCCTGCGCAGCGCCGTCAGCCGACCCTGGTCCGCGGCGACCACCAGCCCGCCCTTGGCCTCGTACTCGACCGCCGCGGGCAGCTCCTCGGCGAGCTCGCGCCACAGTCGCGCGGAGAACAGCGCCAGTGCCAGCTCGGGCCCGGGCTCCTTGTCGGAGACGAGCAGGTTGCCCTCCCCCGCCCCCGTGGTCCCGCCCGCCACCGGCCCCCGGTCGACGACGGCGACCGACAGCCCGGCGCGGGCGGCGTAGTAGGCGCAGGCGGCGCCGACCACGCCGGCACCGACCACCACGACATCGTGGGACGGTCTCATAACCACGTCAGTAATATGTCACATTTCCAACCTGTCGCCAAGGAATCCCGTACGGCGAGCCCAGGTCTCGACTGACGCAGGCACCGACGGCTGACGCAGGCACCAACGGCGGGGGGGGGGGGGGGGGGGGGGGGGGGGGGGGGGGGGGGGGGGGGGGGGGGGGGGGGGGGGGGGGGGGGGGGGGGGGGGGGGGGGGGGG